>JBCCBR010000562.1:0-2565 GCA_039033935.1 Verrucomicrobiota bacterium | reverse complement strand
TGCGATTACCAATCTCGCAGAAGAGGCGGAAGAACCGATTCTTGAGGAAGTGTTGCTTTCAAATCAAGTCATGTCGATCGCAGTGTCGGCGCAGACCGATGAGAAGACTCTGCGTGGGGTCGCCGAAGATGTCCGCACCAGACTGCTAACCTACCGCACTGATGGGGCCCCGGTGACTCAGGCACAACTTGCTGCAGTGCGGGACTACGAGATCTCAATCGAAGTATCCGAAGAGCGCCTTCGTCAATACGGCATGACTTTCGAACAGGTCGCGTCGTCGGTCCGGCGCGCTTCCCTCGATCTCCCTGGCGGCTCGGTACGCACCAGCGGAGGGGAGGTGCTTATTCGGACCGAGGCACGCCGCTACAGTGCTGAAGAGTTTCGGCCCATTCCAGTCGTGACGAGGCCGGATGGCTCTATCGTGACGCTTGGTGAAATTGCCTTTATCCGCGATGCCTTCGAAGAAGACGCGATTGATTCTCGTTTCAACGGGACACGCTCCATTCTGATCAATGTCTTCCGTGTCGGTAATGAGGACACCATCGCAATCGCAGAGACGGTGAAAGAGTTCGTCAACGAATCTGCACCCGCATTTTTACCTCCCGGGGTCTCTCTCGAGATATGGAAAGACGATTCGGTGTACCTATCGGGGCGTCTCTCACTTCTCGCTAGGAACGGCGTTTTTGGGCTTATTCTGGTTGCGATTGTTCTCGCTTTATTTCTCCGTCCCAGCCTCGCGCTTTTCGTATCGATCGGGATACCGGTTTCGTTCGCCGGTGCTATCGCCTTGATGCCTTACCTCGGTATCTCGATCAACATGATTTCGCTTTTCGCGTTTATCCTCGTTCTCGGAATCGTGGTCGACGACGCTATTATCGTTGGTGAAAACGTCTACAGCCGACTGCGAAAGGGTGAAGACCCAAAACTAGCGGCACCACGAGGCACTCACGAAGTTGGAGTGATTGTCGTCTTTGGAATCATCACGACCGCGATGGCTTTCACGCCGATGCTCGGCCTCAGCGGCGTCAGCGGCAAGATCTGGCCTAACATTCCGCTCATTGTTATTCCGACCCTGCTCTTTTCACTTTTTCAGTCAAAACTGATTCTCCCGGCGCACCTCGCCTTGCTGCCCCCGGTTGACCCTGACAAGAAGCCTGGGCCGGTGATCCGCTTTCAACAATTCTTTGCCCTTGGGCTGGAGAAGTTTGTTGAGAAGATTTATCGCCCCAGCCTTCGCGTCGCCCTTGCCAGCCGGTATCTCGTGATGCTCGGTTTCCTCGCGGCTTTGATCATCACAGTGAATGTCGTCGCAAGCGGTTGGGTAAAATTCAACTTTTTCCCTGATGTGGAAACTGATATTGCCGTATCGAAGGTCAAGCTGGCAAAGGGAGTTTCGTTTCAAGAAACAGCACGAGCAGTGCGCCTGATCGAAGAAAAGGCATTCGAACTCAACGAGCATTTTCAAACTCGCGAAGGTGGACCAATTGTCCGGAATATGCTCGCGAGCGTTGGCACACAACCTCTCATCCAAGGCTTCGAAGGCAGTGGCAATCAACCCAAGGGATCTAATCTCGGCGAGGTAACCCTCGAACTTGAGCCAGCCACGAAACGAGATTTCACTGCCGTAGAGATCGTCTCAAAGTGGCGAGATATGGTCGGTCAGATCCCCGGAACCGTCGAACTCACTTTTGCAGCAGAATCTGCCGCTGGGGGAAATGCGATCGATATCGAGCTAGTCGGAGACGACCTCGCCTCGCTCGAGGCAGCGACCGAGGATATCAAGACAGCTCTGAGTGAGTTCACTGGTGTAATCGATATCGCCGATTCCAATATTGACGGAAAACGCGAACTCAAACTGGGCATTCTACCTTCAGCCGAAGTGCTCGGACTGAGGCTCGATGATATCGCGCGTCAAGTCCGCCAAGGTTTCTTCGGTGATGAAATCCAGCGGCTCCAGCGCGGCAAAAATGAGGTCAAGGTTTTCGTCCGCTACCCGCGTGACGAGCGCCAATCGGTGGCCGACATCGAGGGCATGAAAATTCGCCTCGCCGACGGCAGCGAAGTGCCATTTCGCGAGGTCGCGACCGTTGAGTTTGGTCGCTCCGCATCATCGATCCAGCGGACTGATCAGCAGCGTGCCATCCAGGTCACCGCGGACATCGACAAAGCAAAAGGGATCAATGCCAACGAGGTCGTCGCTGCCCTACTCGAAGGGTCGCAAGAGAAACCGTATGCTCGACGATGGATCGACAATATCCGCGACCAACTTCGCTCGCTCGGAGGGCTTCCACCATTGGAAGAGGCGGAAAAAGACATCGGTGCTCTGGTGCAGATGGAGCGCGATTATCCAGGTATCAAATACTCATTCGAAGGCGAACAAAAAGATCAGGCGCAGTCAGTTTCGGAAATGAGTCAAAAGGCAGTCTTCGCTCTGCTCGCGATGTATATCCTTATGGCGATCCCGCTTCGCTCATACATTCAGCCGATGATCGTGATGTCTGTGATCCCGTTCGGACTGGTCGGTGCGGTTATTGGTCACATTGTGATGGACTTCAATCTCAGCAT
>JBCCBR010000561.1:0-2566 GCA_039033935.1 Verrucomicrobiota bacterium | reverse complement strand
TTGAGGACCAACATTGTCGACGTGTTCGACGCGATCGCACTCGACAACGCCTATCCGGCTGATCACTTCTCTGACGATAGCTGGAATCAGATGGTGCTGAAGTGTCTCTTTATCGATCGCCCTCTCCACCGAATTGTCCGATTTGACGAGCGTGTCAATGAATCACTTGCCGCAGCCCTTTCCAACCTTTCTCATGAACGCTGGGCGGCAGGGCGTCCGGTCTCACCTGAATTATGGAGGGGATGCGTGGGCTGCTTAGACGATCAGATCGTCGCTGATCTTGAGCGAGTTGCTGACTCTGAAAACTCCGCGCAGAGACAGGCTTTTGCCCTCGTCGCGGCCGAGGACAAGAGCGGCCGCCTCGACCATCTCGCTGACCGTGCAACAGAATACCGAGAGTCGATCGAGCAGGGGCTGCTCACATGGAAAAGTCTCGGGGAATCGCTTGGCTAGGACACGATTGAAAAGCTCCTTCCGCCATTTACTCGCTGATTTACCGTCTGGACAAGGCCGAGACTGCTCGCTTAGCTTGCCGGACATCCTAACACCACGCCGATGCGCTTTTTCGACTCCCACGTTCACATGGTCTCGCGGACGACCGACGATTACCAGCGCATGGCTGCCGCTGGCGTTGCCGCGATAGTCGAGCCGTCGTTCTGGCAGGGACAGCCTCGGACCGAGGTGGGCACCTTCAAAGACTACTTTAACAGCCTGATCGGTTTTGAACGTTTCCGAGCGAGCCAGTTTGGGATTCAGCACTACTGCACGATCGGGTTGAACCCAAAGGAGGCCAACAACGAGAAGTTAGCCGAGGCCGTTCTTGAGTTGATGCCTCTCTATATCTGCAAGGAAGGCGTCGTCGGTATCGGCGAAATTGGCTACGACGATCAGACAGCAGCCGAGGAAAAGTATCTGATCCGACAGGCGGAGCTCGCATTGGAGGCTGACCTGCCCATCCAGATTCACACCCCACATCGAGACAAAAAAACAGGCACAACGCGCACCATGGACGTGCTGATCGATGTCGGTGTCCCTCCCGATAAGGTGATTATCGATCACAACAACGAAGAGACGGTCAAAGAAGTGCTCGACCGAGGTTTCTGGGCGGCCTTCACGATTTACCCTCACACCAAGCTCGGCAACGAGAGGATGTTCGAGATCATGCGTGAGTATGGCTCCGAAAAGATCATCGTCGACAGTGCCGCCGACTGGGGTATCAGCGACCCGCTCGCGGTTCCCAAAACCGCAGCCCTGCTGAAGGATCGAGGTACCACGATCGAAGAGATCGAGCAAGTCACTTATCACAACCCACTTTCGGCCTACGGCCAGAGTGGCCAGGTCGCAGAAGACCATTGGTCGGGGAACGCAGGAGTCGATCCGACCGCTCTTTTTGAAGGCAACACCCTTCTCAGAGGCGGCATGGATATTGAGACAGCGATGAATCAGTATGTGATTGAGTAGGGTTGCCCCTTGTTCCCCCTTACCCGAGGCGGACTGACCGGCATTCGGGGACGATCTTTTCGATCAGACCATTGCGAGGATTCTACCAAGTAGCCGCCTCGGGTCGGACGATCCCTCAATCCGACAGCCCCGCCCGGCGACGCCAGCGCTGAGCTTCGAAATTACCTCGCGCGGCTGCTTCCTGATACCAGTTTTCGGCTTCTGCGAGATTCCGGGCAACGCCAAAACCCTTCTCAAAGGTCCGGGCCAGCATCAGCATCGATTCGGGATTTCCGAGTTTTGCCCCCTCGTAAAATAACTGGTGGGCCCGAGCCGGGTTCCGAGCAATCCCTTCGCCTTTGGCAAATCGGGCACCGAGGTTAAAGTGCGCTCTCGGGTTGCCTTTTTCTACAGATTTCGTAAAAAGTTTCACCGCCATCTCCCGGTCTGTTTCCATCCCCCAACCTTGCAGATAGCAGAGCCCGAGCAGGTTCATTGCTCGATCATCTCCCTGCTTGATTGCACGTTGCAGCCAGACTTCTCCCCTCTCGTAATCGACGGGGCAGCCTTTCCCATAGATGAGGCTCTCAGCAACGCGATATTGGGCTCCGGCATCACCCTGGGTGGCTGCGAGAAGGAAATATTGAAAGGCTTGCTCAAGGTCTTCTGAATCCGGTTCGTCGCTGATCAGGCGATCCCCTGCTTCGCGATATCGATAGGCCCCTTCTGTGGGCGCGAGCTTGATCAACGAAGCAATTTCACCGTCGGCATTACCTGTTTTTTGATAGTGAAGCAGCAGCAGCCGACTCGCTTCAGGGTCATAGTTCGAAGCGACTTCGAGAATCAATCTCGATGACTCATCATCCAATCGCACGGGGCTGGCTGACCAGCTGGTGAGGGCAGCATTCAATTCCTCAACCGCAGCGGTATTCGCCGGGTTGGATCGCAACAAGTCGTTCGCGAGCCCCACTGCGTAGGGAAATTTCTCAGTCTCAACAGCTTCACCAATGGCGGTCAGCAATTCTTTAACCTCCGATTGACTGAACTGCGGAAGAGCATCGGCTGGTTCGACGACTACTGGTGTTTTCGATGAATCGGGCTGCTCCGGCAGGACGGTTGTGTCTGG
>JBCCBR010000560.1:0-2573 GCA_039033935.1 Verrucomicrobiota bacterium | reverse complement strand
GGACTGAACTACGACTTCAATGGCAACACTTCTGTCTTTGGCGGCGTGCACAAAGGGGTCTCGACCCCTAGCCCACGCGCCATTCTCAGAGATGGGGTCACTCTCGAGAGCTCCGTCCAATATGAAGCAGGGCTCCGCTATGGAAGCGACAACTTCAACGCCGAGCTGGTTGGATTCTTCACCGACTTCGAAAACATCATCAGCACTGCTGCTGGTCTCGGTCTCGACGGGACCGGAGGCGAAAACGCAGGCGAAGCCGAGGTCAAAGGCTTCGAATTTCTCGCTACCTACGACCCATTCCAAGATCGGTCGGTGAGACTGCCGCTCTTCTTCAGCGCCACCTACACGGATGCGAGTCTGCTCAATTCGCTGGCCTCAGGCGGAGCGGAGGACATTTACTCGGGTGGAGTGGCTGGGGCCGCGATCCCCTACATTCCGGAATGGAAAGTCGCTGCCGGAATCGGGGCTCACACCGAGAAATTCGGGGCTGATCTGCTTGCAACCTACGTGTCTGATACCTTTGGCACGGCCGTGAACACCGTCACCCCGATCAACACCTCCCGCGAGGGGGAAGTCGATGGAGGTGTGATTGTCGACCTCAGCACCTACTACCAGATCAATGACTCGACCAAATTTCTCTTCGGAGTCCACAATCTGTTTGAAGAAGTCATGGTCACCAGCCGAATCCCCGAAGGCCCCCGAGTCAATGCCCCACGGGAGTTTTACTTTGGATTCGAGATGCTCCTGGAGTAGGAAGTTCTTGTTACTGCTTTCCCTGACTTTGCGTGAGCTTGTCTAAAATTTGTCGCGTCAGCTGATTAGACAAAGACAAGTACGATTTGCATCGGTCGACATTTGTCGGAGACTCGATCTTCCTCCCTGGCGCGCCTACTGCAGTGGGGTTTTGAACATTTCTCCGATAATGATACTGCGTCTCTGTCTACTCCTAGTTGCACTCCTCTGGTGCGCCTCTCTTGGCTATTCGCAAGAGCCTCCACCCCCACCGGAGGAACTTCAGAAAAAGATCGCTGAGTGGGTCCGCACTCAGCAAATCTACAGCGAAGAAGAATCGGAATGGAGCGAGCAGCAGCGGCGACTCTCCGATCTCAACGAACTTCGCCAGGTCGAAATCGACCGGCTGTCCGAAGCGATCACGAAAGCCCAGGGCCGAGTCGATGAGATCATGGAGAAGCAGGATGAGTTTGCCGAGGAGCGCAGTGAACTTCGCGCTTGGCGCCGCGATGCCTCCCGCATCGTCGAAGGTCTTGAGAAAAAGTTGCGCCCGCTCACCCCTCTCATGCCAGTTGTGCTGAGAGAAAGAGCCGAGGAGTCAATCCTGAGACTGGAAGCCGGGCCTGATGCGAATGCAGCTCTTCAGAACCGGGTCCGCGACATTCTCCTGGTGCTGCGGGAATTTTCCGACTTTCAGAGAACCCTGACCGTCGACCGCGAGCGGCGCGAGATCGATGGTGAAGAACGTGAGATCGAGCTACTCTACTTCGGACTGGATCAGGCCTACTACGTCGATCCCTCGAACTCTTATGCCGGTCACGGTTACCCCACCCTCGAGGGGTGGGTCTGGGTCGAGGACAACTCGCTCGCCAATGACATTCGAGAAACTCTCCAGATTCAGGGGAAGCAGCTTTCGCCAGCATTCTCTTCTCTCCCTTTCACCCCCCGACCTGCTACTGACAAATGAAAGCCAGAGCGATTTTTCAATCAACGCTGTTGAGCGCGCTGGCTACAGCCGCTCTTGCTCCGACCTGTTTTCACGCTCAAGAGGAATCGAGCGCCTCGATCGAAAAGGCTCTCGAATCGATCGAGACCGACCTCGCCACCGAGCTCGAAAAGCTCGCGACTCTGCGCCAGACGATCAGTGAAGAGCGTCCCCCTCTTGCCAAAGAGACGAACGAAATCAGCGCCGAGCTGCGCGAGACACGAAGGGGGCACGCAATTGCCATGGCCGAGGCAGGCGAAGCTGAAGCACTCGTCGAGCGCAACGACCGAGAACTGAAAGCCTCTCGTGACGAGCGCATCTACATCGAAGGCTTGCTGGCTGATTTCACCAAAACCTATCAGGCACGCCAGAGTGTCGCGCGCGTCGATCGAGATCGCGAGCTGCTGCTCGACGACAGCCTGACCGGGGCGGAACAACTGTTGACACGGTCAATCGAGCAGCTCTCCAACGTGGGCCGAGTCGCCCCGGTCGAGGGGAGCATTGCCACACCAAGCGGAGAAGTCGTCGAAGGTCGATTCGTCGAGATCGGGCCCTACTCCTGGTTCATCGACAGTTCCGGGACGACGGGGGGACTCGTCAAGGAGACAGCCGATCTCCGCACTGAGTGGGTCGAGGGAAAAGGGGACGCTGCAGTGGTCAGCTCCCTCTTAGCCGGCAACCCCACTGAGATCGATATCGACCCGACGCTGGGCAATGCGATTGCGATGGAGCAAGAGAAAGGCGGCGTGATCGAGCACATCAGGCAGGGTGGGTTTTGGATTTATCCAATTCTCTTCCTCGCCGCAGTCGCCCTCATCACCGCGGTGGTCAAATGGATCCAATTCCTCAGGATTCG
>JBCCBR010000559.1:0-2579 GCA_039033935.1 Verrucomicrobiota bacterium | reverse complement strand
CAGGTTCCTGATCAGTGGCTTCCGCTCTCGCCTTGAATTTCTCGACGGCATCAGATGCCGCCTCCCGGCCCGCTTCGCGACCGTTTTCAAATCCGGACTTGAGGTTCTCAGGAGTGACTTCCTTGAGGATTTCCCCGCTGAAGGCAGCGGCGTAGGCCACTCCGTAAGCGATTTCGTAGAAACCCTGGCCGAAAAAATCCTTGGTCGCGGGAATCGCTTTTTCCGCGAATTCTTTGGCGTCGCCGCGGCCGTTGCGAAGAGCTTCGCGAAAGGCTTCGGAAAATTCTTCGAAACCTCGGCGGCTTGAACTGGTTTGGTTATCGGTGGCGGTCTCGTCTGCGGATGCTGGATCTGCATTCGAGCCAGGTGATTGAGTGTCGTCGGGATCGTTCATATCAATGAGTGTTGGATTAAATTACGAGCGAACTGTGCCCGAATTTACCGAGTTCGGCGATTACAAGCATCCTGCAGCTTTGTAATGCTTGGAGATGGAAGGCAGAGCAGCAGGCGATAAGCCTAGATCGCCAACGAGATCCTCTAAAGGACGCGACCCGGGCTTCGGCTTTCGCCTTCGCTCTGCTCCGGGGCGGCGGGTTCGGGGGGGCTGGCAGGTTCCGGCTCAGCCACTGATTCGGACGACTCAGCAGCTTCGCTGGTGCTGCCGGCTTCGGAGGGGGCTGGCGTGCTGCTTTCCTCAACGGTATCGTTGGTGACGGCACCATCAGCATTTTCGGATACCTCCTCCGAGATCTCGGAGTCTTCCTGCTCCGCCCCGGCAGCTGCGCGTTTCGCTTCGAATGCCGCTTCGAACTCGACCGCTTTCGCTTTGACGCCATCTCGGAAGTTGTCCCATTTCGGAGAAAGCCACGCCCAAAGGCCGAATTGACCGGCAACCCAGAGGCCGAGTCCAAGGAGAATCAGAAGAAAAATATCGCGGCGCCACTTGCCACGCAGTCGCTTCACCTCTTCCTCGAGGCTCTCCAGGTTGCTAGTGTTGATGTGCAGGCGCTGCTCTACTTGATCGAGCTGCAATTCGTCGGTCCCACCAATCGATGTCGGAGCGACTTCCTCCGCTCCTTCTTCCGGTTCTTCCACCACTGCTTCGGGTGGTGCCGGTGGAGGAGTGTTTTTGAGATCTTCGTAGGCGCTAAGGAGGCGCGGCTCGAGCTTTTCAAATTCGATCGGCTTGGTCAAAAAGTGGCGGGCGTGAAGAGTCGGGCTATCAAACTCGCAGAAGCGCGCTTCCAGTTCATCAGATGGATGACCAGTCAACATCAGCACGGTCAAGGGTCGGGGAGGCTCTGGCGAAAGAGCCTCCATGACATCGATGCCGCTGCCGCCAGGCATCTCGTGGTCGAGGGTCACCACCTCGATAGCATCCTCTCGCTCAATCAGCTCAAGTGCTTCGCGGCGATCAGCGGCTACAAAAACGTTTTCGAACCCGACATACTCTTTGAGGAAGGTCTTCAGACCAAGCTGAAAGGCCGGGTCCTCGTCGACCACGAGAATCCCTGCTTCGCGGGGTAGAACTCCCTGGGCGAGCAAGGAGTCAGAATCAGAAATAGAGAGGCTCATGACAATGAGGTGTGCTCGTCAAACTCACAATAATGAGTCGCATTTATGGAAAGTCCAGTCGCTAATGAGCATCGGCAGGATCATCGAGGCACAAAAAAACCCCTCAGCGGCATCTGAACCACTGAGGGGTCTTTCAGGAATTGGTAGATCTCACTCGACGGTCATGACGCCTTTCATGATCATCCAGTGGCCTGGGAAAGTGCACATGTAGGGGTATTGGCCCGGCTCTTCGGGAGCTGTGAACTCAAGTGTGGTTTCCGAATCCGGCTGCAGCAGCTCGGTCGCGAAAAGCACATCGTCCGATTCGGGAACTGGGTTCTTCAAAAACTCTGGATCGGTCAGACCCAGGTTGGCGAGTGCACCAACCTCCTGCTCTTTGCCGGGGCTCACGATGATGAGGTTGTGCGGCTGGATCGATCCCTTCGGATTGACCAGCGTCAGCAGGACTTTTTTCCCGGCCGGAACCGTGAATTCAGTCGTTTTGAAAATCAGCTGAAGCTTGTCAGCCTCAATCGTGATTTCCACCGCATCGTCTTCGGCGCGTAAAGAGCCGTTGGTGAGTGCCGCAGTCGCCGCACAGGCGAAAGCGAAGAGTGAGTTTCTGAGGAGTCTGGTTTTCGTCATGAGAGATCAGTCGAGGAGCGGAGGCGATCAGTCGAACTGGGGCAGGAGCCCTGCTTCGCGCGCTTCCGCAAAGAGTTCGTCAGCGTTACGCTCCCAACGGCGGGCAATGTCGCGCTCACGGAAGAAATAGATCTTTTTGCCCTCGTATTCGATCGAAGGACTGTCCGGGCTGACCACACAATCGGGGCGCAGTGGGCAGAATCGCTGTGTCAGCAACTCGATTTCGGCGACTTCTTCGGGGAGCTCCTGAATCTGCGGGAGCAGCTCGAGCTCGTAACCGACCTTGAGGTAGTAGTCTGGATTGATATCCCAGAGCTTGGTGCAGGTGGTGCAGCACATGTAGATGGTGTAGCCGCGGTGTTCGACCACCTCTTCGATAT
>JBCCBR010000558.1:0-2589 GCA_039033935.1 Verrucomicrobiota bacterium | reverse complement strand
GACGATTTTCGCAGCTTCCTTTATTGGGGCAGTGATCGGCCTGACCCAGCGTTTTATGAGTCGAGGGGAGGGTTCCAAACCGATGCCTTTCGGACCCTATTTGGCAATGGGCGCGCTCGTCTGGATCTTCGGCGGCAGTGGCTTGATTGACTGGTATTTGACGGTGCTGCAGCGATGAGAGTCGGCGATCGGCATTTCCGAACCGTGTGGATCGCAGAAGGCGATGACGGAGCGGAGGCTATCGAAATTATTGATCAGCGCTGGCTCCCGTTTCGGTTTGATATAGCGAGGCTCGATCGTGTCGACCAAGTGGCGACTGCGATTCAGGACATGTGGGTGAGGGGCGCCGGCTGCATTGGAGCGGTGGCTGGCTACGGCATGTATCTGGCAGCGAAAGAGGCGGCGGCGACTGGAAAGGTCAGTGAATTTGACGCTCGCTTCCAAGAATTAGGGGAAGGCCTCATCGCGACCCGGCCGACAGCGGTGAACTTGAAATGGGCGGTCGAGCGGCAATGGGCTGCACTGGCCAAGGAGCTTGAACTCGGACAAAAGCTCGCGGTGGCAAGGGCGACGGCTGAAGCGATTGCCGATGAAGACGCAGCCGCCTGTCATCGGATCGGTGAGCACGGACTGGAACTGATCAAGCAGCTGGCTGCGACCAAGGCGAACGGTGAGCCGGTCGAGGTGCTGACCCATTGCAACGCGGGCTGGCTCGCCTTTGTGGATCATGGTTCTGCGACCGCCCCAATCTATGCGGCTCATGACGCTGGTATCCCGATCCATGTCTGGGTCGACGAGACGCGACCGCGAAACCAGGGGGCTCGACTCACTGCGTGGGAGCTACAGCAGCATGGCGTCGATCACACCGTGATCCCGGATAACGTCGGAGGCCACCTCATGCAGCAGGGCAAGGTCGATCTGGTCCTAACCGGGACCGACCGAACCACCTACACTGGTGACGTCGCCAACAAAATCGGGACTTATCTGAAGGCCCTCGCCGCGAAAGACAACGGGGTCCCTTTTTATGTGGCCCTGCCTTCATCGACGTTTGACTGGGAGTGCGAAGACGGGGTCACCGGAATCCCGATCGAGCAGCGTCAGGGCGGAGAAGTAGCCCGCATTTCCGGTTTGCAAGACTATGGGGACGAGGCCGAAACATCTGTCTGGCTCGTTCCTGATGGATCACCAGTCGCAAACTACGCCTTCGATGTCACTCCGGCTCGACTGGTGACCGGGTTGATCACCGAGCGTGGAATCTGTGAAGCGAGCAAGGCAGGGGTGGGCGGTCTTTTTCCCGAGCGATTCGAGGGTGCCGCAGCGAACTGAAGCGCGAGCCGGGGATTCGTGGGCTGAATGAAGCCTGCGAGGAGCTTGTGAGAAAGCGCTTCGGCCGAGGATCGGGGTCTCAAATAGCCGCTCTACTCCAAGTCGAGGGCGAGAAGGGGGCGTTCGAAGTCATGCCGGATAGAGTCTCTGGGACACTTTGACGGCGTAATGCAAGAGAGCGAGATTAGTTTATCTCACCGAAGCATCGGTTGCGTTAATGGCTTCTTTTTGCTTCATTACCCTCGCAAGAGCCGCTTCGTTTTTCGACGACATGCCCATTCGTATTGATCCCTCACTACACCAGGCGAAGAAACCGTCCTGGATCAAGGTGAAGTTGCCGACCAACCCCGTATTCTGGGACACCAAAGGTCTGATCGATGACCTCAATCTGGTGACGGTCTGCGAAGAAGCTCAGTGCCCCAATCGTTGGGAATGTTGGGGGCAGGGGACCGCGACCTTCATGATCGCGGGTGACCGCTGCACGAGGGCATGCGGATTCTGTGCGGTCGATACGAGTCGACCACTGGCTCTCTCAGCTGACGAGCCCGACCGTGTCGCCAAGGCAGTTGATCG
Source organism: Verrucomicrobiota bacterium (assembly GCA_039033935.1). Classification (GTDB taxonomy): domain Bacteria; phylum Verrucomicrobiota; class Verrucomicrobiia; order Verrucomicrobiales; family DEV007; genus Arctic95D-9. The sequence goes on along the minus strand of JBCCBR010000558.1, from coordinate 690 downwards.
GCTCAATCTCAATCATGTCGTGATCACGGCAGTGGCCCGGGATGACCTCCCCGACGGCGGAGCCTGCCACTTCGCGAACACGATCATGAGCACTCGGGAGATCAATCCCGACTGCGTGATCGAGGTGCTGGTACCCGACTTTCTCGGAAAAGACGACGCCCTCTGGGTGGTGATGGAGGCGGCTCCCCGTATCTTCAATCACAACCTCGAAACAGTCAGGAGGCTGACTCGGAAAGTGCGGTCGAGAGCCAACTATGAGCGATCGCTTGATGTGCTGCTGCAGGCGCGTCAGTTCGCCCGGCAGCTCGGGAACCCCTGCGCGACCAAAAGCGGGATCATGCTCGGGCTCGGCGAAAAAGAAATCGAGGTGCTCGAGGCGATGGATGATCTCCGCGAGCATGAAGTGACAGTTCTTACCCTCGGCCAATATCTGCGCCCGACTCCAAAGCATCTGCCAGTGGTCGAATACATCGAGCCATCTCAATTCGACTGGTTCCGCGACATCGCGCTCGACAAAGGATTTCGGCACGTTGCTTCCGGCCCGCTCGTTCGCAGTTCTTACCACGCGGCCGACTTCAAGCCGGAATTGGATCCCGATGCCTAGTGGCAGCATCCTCAGTGGTATCTGGCGTCTTTTTTCCTGATTCGCCGCTTTTTAGGGCTCGATTTTGGGGTAATCTGTAAAGTTTT
>JBCCBR010000557.1:0-2593 GCA_039033935.1 Verrucomicrobiota bacterium | reverse complement strand
GACCACGAACTGGTGGGTCATCACCGGAGTGATCGTTGTGCCAGCTGGCAGGTGAAAGACCCGATTCGCTTCCGAGCTTGCATCTTTGGCCGCGTAGACCGCCAATTCAAATCGGCGAGCGGCGCTGTCCTGCGGGGCCAGCTCGATCGATTTGATCGTGATCTCTATCGTGTTCTGCCCGCGGCGGAGCCCGCCTATGATTAGTTCGCTGGTTTTGATGTTGGAAAAGGTGCCGGTCGGATGGCCATTGACCTTGATTGCTGTCTCGTAGCCAGTTGAGTCGATCCAGGCTTCGGCAAGAAACTCAGGGGGATTTACCGGTTGGGCTACGGGCGGCAGTTTCGCAGCGGGTTGAAATTCCTCTCCGCGGAGGAACGAGAAATCCGCATTTTGGATTTGGAGCAGTAAGTCCGCGTCGTTGCCTAGTTTAACGACTCGCAGGGTATCAAATTTCCAGAGCCCATCCTCATTCAAGAAATGCAGCACGAGGATATTATCGGGAATGAAGCCATCCTCTGCCCCGCCGAAATTCGCCTTACCAAAGTAAGTCGAAGTGGCAGTCTGCCCCGTTGTCAGCACACCCAGAGAGATCAAGCCTCCGAGGGGAGGGGGTGCGATCGGATCTTCGAAAAAGGCCTGGGGAAAGGGGAGTCGCTGAGAGACAATGCGGTTGCGAGTCTCCACTTGCCGAGAGTAGGCCGTCCATCGCTCCCACTCAGCGACGTTGGCAGTGAGGGTGGCCTGGCGCCACGCGTTGTAAATGCTTTCGAGGCCGACCCGGAGAGATGGGTCGGGCCGAGCGCCTGAGGCAGCCGTCTGCTGAGAGTAGGAGGTCGGCGCAATCACACTGACGAAGAGGATAGCGAGGCCGACGGCAGGCCAGAGTGACGCTCGTGACGTGATCATACGACCGACCATACCACTCTCGGGAAAACGGTGAAAGACCTGAAACGGCGAAGGGGCCGACTACAGCACCCAAGCTCGGAAAGGCTGTCGAGACTCGACGAGTGGAACAGGGCGACAGTAAAAATCGATTCTCGCGGGCTGCCTAGCTCGCTAGGACGAGGCCTTCGCTCTTGCGGAGGCGGATCTGATCAACTTTTTTCCGGAGATCTTGCAGATCGAATGGTTTTGTGACCACATCGTTCATCCCCGAGGCAAGGCATTTGTCGAGATCCTCGTCGAATGCCATCCCGGTCATCGCGATGATGTGAGTTTGGGCATTCGGGTGATCTAGTTCCCGAATCTGGCGAGTTGCCTCCATTCCGTCCATTTTCGGCATGTTGACATCCATGCAGATAAAATCGAAATCCCGATTCGAACTGGCGATGGCCACAGCCTCTTCGCCATCGCTCGCGATAGTCACGGTGCAGCCGAGCTGCTTCAGAGAAAGGGATGCGACTTTCTGATTGATGGGATTGTCCTCCGCCAGCAGGACCTCGATTTCGTCGGAAGGTGCTTCCTCCTCTTCCGTGCACTCCATCGCCCCGCGGGTCACAAGCTCGGTTGGAGCTTCGGCTTCTTCGAAATCACAGGTGCAGAAAAAGCGAGTCCCTTCGTCGGGGACGCTCTCGAACCAAATCTTTCCACCCATCAGCTCAATCAGGTTTTTTGAGATGGTAAGCCCGAGGCCGGTTCCCTTGTAGCGCTTCCCGTCTTTAGCATCCAGCTGTGAGAAAGGTGAGAACAGTTTCGCGGCAGCGTCTTTGGGGATGCCGATCCCGCTGTCTTTGACCTCGAAGAGCAGCTGTTTCTTCCCTTTTCGTTCGACGATCCGAACCTTCAAGCTGACGCCGCCTTTTTCGGTGAACTTGATCGCGTTGCTGACCAGGTTCGAGAGTATCTGCTTGAGCCTTAGATCATCGGCGAAATAGAAATCTGGAATCGCGTCGGAAATGATCGCCGACACTTTGATGCCCTTCTCCTCAGCGCTGGGGCGGTAGACCAGCAGCACGTCTCTGACCAGCTTGTTGATATCAAACGCTCTGGGCTTCAGATCCATCTGACCCGAATTCAGCTTCGAATAGTCGAGGATGTCATCGAGGATGTTGAGGAGCGACTCACTCGAGCCCTGGATCGTCTCAAGATACTCTCTCATGACCGGGTCGAGGTCCATTTCGAGCAGGAGATGGATCATCCCAAAAATGCCATTCATCGGGGTTCGAACCTCGTGGCTGACGTTCGCGAGGAAACGTTCCTTTTCGGCGGCATGGGCTTCGACCTCGCGGTTGAGCGCTTCGAGTTCGGCCTGTTTTTGAGCCATCGAATTCACCATCTGGCGAACAAATGCGATCAGGATGTGCTCACCCTGACGCATCGACGGGATGCGCTGGGTGTGGCTCGGGTACTTCGTAGTAAATTCCGCTACAATCTTTTGAAGCTGACGGATAGTTTCGGTGTCCGAGTTTGTGGCTTCGCTGCCATCCTTGTTAACTGCGTCTGAGGTACTGTTCGCCCGGGTATCCTGTGACGGGCTCATCAGTGGGCGCACAGGCTTGCCGGGTGCAGCCGGAGGCTGAACCGCAGATGAAAGAAGGGTGGCTTGTGGGGACGGCCGCCCTGCCTGAGTAGGACGATGCGGTTTCATTATTAT
>JBCCBR010000556.1:0-2596 GCA_039033935.1 Verrucomicrobiota bacterium | reverse complement strand
TGCCCACTAAGGGGAGGCTGGCCTGGTTGCCGGACATACCGGTGAGGCGCTGGCCCTGGCGGACTGAGTCCGGGAGTTCCTTTCCCTGTTCCTCCTGCAGTCGGGGCTTGTAATCGAACAGCTCATGCTGAGAAGGGCCACCGGATTGGAAGAGAAAGATGACGCGCTTGGCTTTGGGAGCGTGAGTCAAAAAATCCTGAGGAGGGCCTCCTGCGTAAGCCGGGGGTTTGGCCGCCTCGGCTCGGTTGAGAATGCTGGCGAGGGCGAGGCTGCCGAGACCGCCGCCAAAAGAGGCGAGCGCTCGGCGGCGGCTGAGTCCGAGACTGGAGTCGAATCCGGTGCAGAGAGCTTTCATCGCTTGGTAATTGATTCGTCGAAATTGAAGAGAGCCGAGACGAGGACGGTCACAGCTGCTACCCGACTCGGGTCGGCCGGTTCATGGGCGCTCGAATCTCCGACTGCGAGCAGCTCAGAGGCCGCAGATGGATCATCGCGGAACAGGGAATCCTGTTCGGTGAGCAACTGGCCGAGAATTTCCTCTTCGGCTTGGTCAGGAGCACGCGTCACGAGTCGGCGAAAGGCTTCCTTCACGATTGCTTGGTCATCGTCTTGGTGTTTGTCCACCAGCTGGGCCGCAAGGTGTCGGGAAGCCTCCACAAACTGGGGTGAATTCAGCATGACCAGCCCTTGCAGCGGACTGTTGGTCCGTTCCTGGCGCACCCGACAAACGTCGCGCTTTGAAGCGTCGAGTGTCGTCATCATCGGGGCAGGGGCCGTCTGCCTCCAGTAGGTGTAGAGGCTTCGGCGATGCAGCGCCGAGCCGGTTGAGATTTCGGAAGGCTTGAATGAGACTGCAATGTCGTAGGGTTTGACCGGGGCACCCCCGACCGTGCGGTCGAGAAGACCGCTCACAGCCAGAGCATTGTCCCGCAGCATCTCGGCGGTGAGCCTCGCCGCGGGGTAGCGGTAGAGCAGCGTATTCTCGGGGTCATGACTCGCCAGCTCTCCCGAGGCAATCTTGCTGCTCTGTCGATAGGTGGCCGAAAGCACAATTTGTTTGAGCAATCGATTCAAGTCCCAGCCATTGGCAACGAAATCCCGGGCCAGCCAATCGAGGAGGTCCGGATGAGTCGGAAGGCGACCCTGGCTGCCAAAGTCCTCTGAAGTCGAGACAAGTCCGATCCCGAAGAGCATCTGCCAATAACGATTCACGGTGACGCGAGCCGTGAGCGGGTTGGCGGGGTCTGTCGTCCATTGCGCGAGCCCGAGCCGATTCGCTGGAGCGTCGTCCGGGTAGGGATGCAACCAGTCCGGTGTCAGTGGCTCGACTGGGTCAGCTCGGTTGTCATAAGTTCCCCGAGCAAGGAGGTAAGACTGTCGCGGGTCATCACGCTCCCGCATCGTCATGATCTCCTTGATCCCTTTCACGATTTCGCTCCGCTTTTCCCGTCTCTTGCTAAGCTCCTCAGCGAGCTCGGCGAATGAAGGATCGCGTCGGGTGATCCAGGTCTCTCGATCGTGCTCGACCTGTTGTTGGCCGGACGCGAGCGACCTCACTTCGGCATCGGTGAGGCGAGTAGCAAAAACGGCAAAGTCGTCGACCAGGCCTTGTTTGAACCCATTGTCCCGCATCCGTTGACCGATCACGATGGTGTCACTGCCACCGCCGGTTATTTCGCGGGTCAACGAATCGTGCACCACCTCGGTTTCAATTTCTTCCCCGTCGAGATATAGGCGAATCCCCGCGGCTTTACTCGATCCATCGTAGGTGAACGTGACATGCTGCCAGCGATCAGTCGGTAGCGGATCGACCGAGCGCACTCGGATCGCATTTCCTGGGTAAAAATGAATCAGGCCAATGCTCAGTTTGCCCTCCTCAATCAGCATTTCGTAGCCGCGACTGGCGGCATCCGTCCAGGCCTTCGACCGGCTAAAAATGACGGCGCGTGGATACGACTGAGGACTGTTGATCCGAAGACCGATTGAGAAAGCCTGATCACGAGTGAAATTACCGACAGGCAATGTCACGGCATCGTCGCCAGTGAGGCGAAGTGCGAAATTTTCTTCGCTGTTTCCGACTGCGACTGACTGATTGTTGGCGGTAGACTTGGCTGGCTCTCCACCTGGAATCAGGTTCGGAATCTCTTGGCCGGCGGGTTGGTTGAAATCAAAAGCAGCAGCTGGCGTCGGTATCGTAGTCTGACCACTGCGGGTAATGATTGCTTCGGCGAGGTGGCTCGCGAGTGCGTCTTCGCCTTCCTTGATAGCCTGGGATGCCTCGGCGAGAGCTTTTTCCTGACTTTCATCTGGAATCCAGAGAGTCGGGGTCGGCACTGCCGGAGTAAAGTAAGAGTAGAGGCCGGCCTCCTCAATCGAGGCGAAGTAGGCAGACAACTGATAGTAATCCTTGGCGCTGATCGGGTCGTACTTGTGATCGTGGCAACGGCTGCACTCCATGGTCATACCCAGGAAAGCAGTCCCGTAGGTGTGGAGTCGGTCAGCTACGTATTCGACACGAAATTCCTCAGGCACACTGCCTCCCTCAACTTTTTGAGGATGGAGGCGATTAAATGCCGTCGCGAGTTGCTGCTCGCGG
>JBCCBR010000555.1:0-2597 GCA_039033935.1 Verrucomicrobiota bacterium | reverse complement strand
TTGGCCATGACGCATTTCAGCATCATCAGCGCGGTGGTGCCAAACTCGAAGCTATCCGCTCCGAGCAGGGCGGCTTTGACGACGTCAGAGCCGGTTTGCATCGCTCCCGAACAGCGAAGCAGCACCTTCTGGCGAATCCCGTTCCGACAAAGCGCTTGGTGCACCTCTGAAATGCCGATCTCGGCCGCGCGACCCGTGTATTTGAGCGAAGTGACAGCGGCCGCACCGGTCCCACCGCTGCTGCCGGCGACGTTAATCAAATCGGCACCCGCTTTGGCAACGCCGACCGCGATGGTCCCAATCCCTTCAGAACTGACCAGTTTCACAATGACACGGACCCGTGCCGCTTTTGCATCGTGGATCAGCTGACCGAGATCCTCGATTGAGTAGGTGTCGTGGTGCGGCGGCGGGCTGATCAGCTCAACCCCCGGCGTTCCTCCGCGAGCCGCCGCGATTTCGACGGGAACCTTGAAGCCCGGGAGCTGCCCTCCCTCGCCCGGCTTCGCACCTTGGGCGATCTTGATCTCGATCTCTTCGAGATTCGGATCGGCGAGGTAACCCGCCCAGACCCCAAATCGTCCACTGGCAAACTGCTTGATCCGGCTTGCTCGAATCGTTCCATATCGGCTGCTGTGCTCGCCGCCCTCTCCCGAGTTCGACATCGCACCGACCATGTTGGTGCCATGGGCGACCGCTTCGTGAGCGGTCGCGACCAGCGCCCCGTGAGACATTGCCCCCGAGGCCAAGCTTGGCGTGATCTCGCTGGCGGGCTGGACCTGATCGAGCGGAATACTCGGCGGCGCCGTCCCGAGCCTCGAGAGAAAGGCTTCGGCGCGCCCTCTCGCGCGGATGCGAACCGACGAATCCACTTCGGCGTGCTTGACGATGTCGTCACCGAAGACCTTGATCAACCCGGCTGAAAGAGTCTGGAGTCGTGGTTTCAGGGCGTGTGGGAGCGTCAGCGTGAATTCGCCGGGGTCACCTGCTTCGCATTCGAGTCCCCGGTAGAAGAAATTGTTGTTACCGACCAGGTCATACCGGGAAAAGGCGACTGCAAAGTCATCTGCCTCTTCCACCGCCGACAGATCCACTGGCGTCGCGAGCACATCGCGCAAGGCAGCAGGCCTTGCGGCACGCTCTGCATACATCATTTTGATGAAGGCTCGATACCCGGGCGTGATCTCAAAGCCGTCTATCTCATCGGGAGTGAGCATGTCGTAGCTCGTGTTGACGTAGCCCTCCTCAGCGATGCCATAGGCATCTTCGAGTTGCCGCAAGGTCAGATCTCCAAGCGACGGATCGTCGACCGTCTGTTTCTCGAAGCTGATCCGCTCTTCGGTCATGTCGACGAAACCACGCACCGCGGTCGTCCCGTAAGAGTGACCGGCACCCTCGGAGCGTTCTTTGAAAAGCCCGAGGATGGGGATGCCGTTGTCGTCCTCCACCGCGAGAGCTCGTTCGTGCCAGTCGGCCACCGATTGAGCGATCGTGTCGAATTGAACGCCTCCGACCGGACACTTCATGTTCGGCAGGTATCGGGCGAGCACCGGATCATTCGTGTCGAGAAAGTTCGGCTCGAAGAATTCGCCACCGGAGTAGCTCTCGACGGTGCAAAGCCCGACCTTGCCCATCGTCTTCATCAAAGACTTCTCGGCCGCTTTCTTAAAGCGACCAAAGGCCTCGCGGGCCCCTTCTTCCCCAAATGACTGCTCAGCACGCAATCGCACTGCGAGTGGATAGACCGCTGCCGCGCCAAAACCGAGAGAACAGGCGATGTGGTGTGAAGAGGCAATCTGCCCGCTTTCGAGAACGAGCGAGACCTTGAAGCGCAGGCCTTCCTCGATCAGCCGTTGGTTGATTGCCGAGACGGCGATCGTCGATGGGAGAGCCGCCCTTGCTTTGGAAATATGTCGGTCCGTTAGGATGGCGATTCCACCGTGGTCTCGAGCGAAGTCGACGACCTCGTTGGCAATCGCATCGATCGCCTCGACGAGTTTGGTCTGGTTGGCTTCCTTGTCACCAAAAACCGGCTCGTAGAGAATCTCAAAAGCCTTCCAGGGGGTGCCCTGCTGGCTTCGAATCTTAAGCATGTCGACCATCCGTAAAATCGGCGAATGAACCACGATCTGCTTGGCCCGAGCCTTCCCAAAATGGGGTTTCTCGCCAAGGGCGACACGCAGGGTCATGCCGTCAGCCTCGCGGATCGAATCGAGCGGCGGGTTGGTGACTTGGGCAAATCGCTGGCTGAAATACTTGGCCACGCCACCCTCCTGATCGGTCAGGGAGTTGATCGCGTTGCCATAACCCATCGCCGACACCTTCTCGATACCATTCTGCAGCATCGGGTCCATCAGGAATTTGAAGCTCTCCTGATTGTGGGTGTAGGCCACAAACCGCCCCGCCGTCTCCATGTCGCCTTGGTAGCGCTTCGCGGCGGTGGCGGGATCGATTTCCGACTCGGGGAGGTCGTCGATCACGATCTGATTGGCCTCGACCAGAGACGCATAGTCTTCCTTCGCGGCGAGAGTCTCGAGCGCTTCATCCGTCTGGTAGAGGCGCTGTTCGGAGTGATTGTAGTAGATCATCCCACCCGCTTC
>JBCCBR010000554.1:0-2598 GCA_039033935.1 Verrucomicrobiota bacterium | reverse complement strand
TTTTCAATGATCTGGCGGTGATTTTCAACGATCGCTTTCAGGCGTCGCTTTCATCGATCGGTGATGGATTCGAGACTATTTTTGGAGCGATCACCAGCCTTTTCGATGGCGCGTCGGGATCGGCTGCCGGCGTCGGCGTGTCGCTGAACACAGGGCTGATCGACGCTTTGGCGACCATCGCCACCATTGGCAGCTCGCTTCAAGACTCGATTCGACTGGCATCTATCGCAGGTGCTCAATTTCTGGGATCGGCCCTGCTGGAAGCGTTTGGCGATGTCGCTGTCGCCGGCCCTTCTCTGATCGTCACCGCTCTCGAGCGAGCGTTTGAGGGATTTTCAAATTCTGGAATTGGTCAACTGCTGAATCTCGACGGCTTCGAATCGCGCGGCTTCGCACAGATCCAGCAGGACCTATCCTCGACGATCGCGGACTTGCTCGGTGCCGATTTCCTGGTTGATGCGGCAAACGATAGCCTCTCTGATGCGTCGGGATCGCTCTCTGATGCATTCAGTCAGACGGGAGCGGCTCTCGGGTCAGCGGCAGACGCAGCCACGGCCTTTGCGAATCAAGCGGTGAACGATGCTCTCTCAGACATCAGCGACATCGGCCAGGGCAACGGGGTTTTTCAATTCGACACGACCGGGGCTGAGCAAGAGCTCGAGGGATTTCTTTCTGGCCTGCGTCAGCGCGTTGACCAAGCAGCTGATGCGACCGCATTTACCGCCGACCTCCAGGGCGATCTTGATTTCGAAAACTCCATCCAAGTCTCACTCGCCGAGCTCGACGCCAGTGCCGAGGCGGCCTTCGCTGCGGCCGAGGCTGCGATCACCGACAGTGGCGAGAGCTTCGCTTCGGCGGTCACCAATCTCGGGGAGGAACCGCTCGCCACCTTTGGTGATCAGCTCGCCGAGACGGCTGCCGCTGCTGGCACCTTTGAGACGGTCGCGACAGACACGACCAGCGCGATCACTGAGCTAGGGCGCGAGGCCGAGGCTGCCCGGGGGCGCATCCGTCTGCTCAGCAGCGACGAGGAATCGCGCATCGGGCAGAATCAGAACAACCGCACGGATTTCAGTCAGGACAACTTCCGCGGCATTGATGGGGCGACCTTCTCCGGCCTCGACGAACTCGAGGCGCTTAACGACAGCGCTCGGACCTTCGGCGAAGCGGTCAACGCCAGCGGCCGGATCTTTGGCGAAGCGGCTGAGCAGTTCTCCCAGATCCCGCCCCCATCGACCAACCCCACCGACCTGACTCCACCCGACACCAGTGACCCCGCCGATACCACTGCCAACGGCCTGCTCTCGCAGCAGCTGAACTGCCTCCGATCCATGAAAGCTCACCTGAAATCGATCGACAAGAGCAGCCAACAGGCGCTCGAGGTGCTGACCACTCGACTCCCTGAAAAGACGATCTGATGCCCGCTTCGCAATGCAGAACCTGGTGCGGACCGACGACGCCTACCGTCGTGCGGCACAGCTGCGGCGACATCAACTCGCCGGAGGGTCAATTCGACACGCAGCAGATCGTTTTCCACGTCTGGAACGTCGCCGACGAGGTCGCGGCCCAGACGCTCGCGGGCGCGAACAACAAAGACCCCCACCCCGACGGCCTCGCGATGTGGGTCGGCGATGCCAAGTGCACCGCGCTCGATAAGGCCGCCGGCAACTACGAAATCACCGCCGACTACTGCGGATGCGTGAAAGGCGAAAAGCGAAAGCGCCGCGAGAGCACGCAGCACGAGATCGTCGTGTGGACCGACAAAGACGAAAAGGGCACCAAAAGCACTGCTGACGATACGTCGTTGGGCACTGAGATCATGATCGCTCAGACAGTGATCACCGACACCTACTGCACTCTCAATCGGCCCAGCCATCAGCAGGTCGCGACCAATGTTACGCCACCCCAGTCCCCATCCCCGGCGGTGGTGCCGTTTTTCATCTCTCAGAACAAGGTGCAGTGGCTGCCCAACGGGTGGGTGCTGCAAAGTCGTGAAATCGAGCACTGCGGCCCGACCTCTGGGGGTGCTTATTTGGTGACCGATACATTCGCCTGGTTTGATCCAGGTGGAAGACCTGCCGCCGTCACCACAATCATTAATCCCGGTTGATGGATCGGCACGGGCTGCTTCGAAATTTTTCTCAATTCCCAGGGTTCAAAAATGGGAAGATGTGGATGTGCGGAGAGATGGTTCAAGAAATTGGGATTGAACTGCAAACCACAATCGCTCGCCCAAGCAGAGAATGTCACGAAATCAATTTTCGTGACGACGGGATCTACTTCAGGCTGACCAAAGATGCCAAAGAGCACCTCCTGAGCGGGAGGCTGGCAGAAGATCGCGAGCGGGCCCCGACTGGAGCAGGGTTACGGGCGCTCACCAGATCACTTGGGATCCGCCAATGGGATGCCGATACCAGTGAGGGCTGGCGCCGAATGATCCTGCGGCGGGCTGAAGAGGAGCGCGTCGCAGCAGCTGCCGAGATGCAGTTCGCGCGGGCAAATATGGAGCAGGTGTGTGAGACACGGCCGGCCAACTCCACTTTCACCATCATCAGTTTCACGAGTCTGCCGTGCTGCCCGACGGCTTGCCGGCCATCG
>JBCCBR010000553.1:0-2600 GCA_039033935.1 Verrucomicrobiota bacterium | reverse complement strand
AGAAAAATGGGGGGACGGTCTCGTTTGATCACCTTTCGAGCACCTTCGAGCACGGCTAATTCATGGCCCTCGACATCGATCTTGATGAAGTCGACCGAGGTGATATCGCCATCCTCACAGAATTGGTCGAGAGAGGTCGTCATGACCACAACGGTCTCGTGTTCGGATCCGATCGTGTCCCGCTCGAGCGACGCCTCATAATAATTCAGCGTGCCGTCATCCCGTTTCGGAATGTAAAAGGTGAGCTCTTTCTGCCCCTCAGACAGAGCGAGTTGGCTGGTCACGACATTGTCGAGTTCCAGCGCGATGGTGTTATTCGTCAAGACCTCGAACATATCCAAGGTCGGCTCAAAGGAGAACACCCGACCGGTCGGACCAGTCGCGGTTGACAAAAAACGGGTGTAGAGCCCGAAGTTAGCTCCGATGTCAAAGGCGGTCATTCCCGGCTCGATCAGGCGCGGAATGATCGCAAGCTCGACCTCATCATCGATTTGAGCCTGTTGCAGCTTTCGGCAAAAATGAAGTTTCTGAATTTTACGCCTAGCTCCATCAGGTAGAGCCGATATCAAACCTTTGACCGTCATCATAAGGATCAATTCTACTGAATATTGATTCAATAACAATATTTTTGAGTCACAAAACTTCTATTTTTCGCTAATTTGATAATTTCCAGGCTTTGAACACCACCGCCTCGTTCATCTGGGTCGCTTGACTGGTTGGGGTTCGGCACTACAAATAGCGGGCGAACGCTCGACGCGGAAAAACCGACATCGTCTCTCAGCTCGCTCCTGCTACCCGACTCCGAAGATGGAACGCCTGCACCTTTTTGATTCACTCTCCCGCGAAGTAAAGCGGGTCGAGCCGAGTGACGGTGAGACGCTGCGGTTTTACTGCTGCGGGCCGACTGTCTACGGGCCTGCACACATTGGCAACTTCCGGACCTTTGTACTCCAGGATGTGTTCCGCCGGGTTGTCGAATCGAGCGGTCAAGCGACTCGCCACGTCCGCAACTTGACCGACGTCGATGACAAGACTATCCGCGCATCGCAAGAGGAGGGGCAGAGTCTTTCCGAATTCACTCAGCACTGGACAGCCGTCTTTCACAAAGATTGTGCTGCGCTCGGGCTTCTTGAGCCTGCCGTTGAACCCGCCGCCACGGCGCATTTAGAGGAGCAGCTCGAAATCATCGCAGACCTAATCGAAAAGGGACACGCCTACCGAGCGGAGGACGGCTCAGTCTACTACGATGTGGATTCGTTCCCCGATTACGGGAAGCTCTCCCGCCTCTCCGAGAGGACTATTACGACCGATACCGCAAGCGGTCCCGAGCGAGAAACCAGCGACGAATATGATCGCGATTCGGCAGCCGATTTTGCCCTCTGGAAAGCAAGGCGGGAAGAAGATGGTCCCAACTTCTGGGATTCTCCGTGGGGCGAGGGTCGGCCGGGTTGGCACCTCGAGTGCTCGGCGATGAGCCTGAAACATCTCGGTGATACCCTCGATCTCCATTCTGGTGGCATCGATCTGCTTTTTCCTCATCACGAAAATGAGATCGCGCAGAGTGAAGCCTACACAGGCAAGCGTTTCTCGAATCACTGGTTCCACACCACCCACCTGCTCGTCGATGGGGCTAAAATGGCGAAATCTCTCGGGAATCTTTACACGCTGGAGCAACTTTCGGAGATGGGTCACGCGGCGGAGACGGTGCGCTACCTTTTACTCTCCGCTCACTATCGGCAGCCGCTCAACTTCACTCTCGACAGCCTTGGAGCTGCGAAAAAAGCGATCGATCGGCTGCGTGAGCTGAAAGAGAAACTCGGCCAGCCAGAGCAAACCAGTGACCGCAGTTTCGCCAGCTTTGGTCCTTTTCAACCGGTCATCGAAGCCCTCAATCAGGATCTCAACACTCCTGAAGCGCTCGGTCAGCTTTTCAAAATCGCAAAGCAGCTCCAGCGCGCCCTCGCTAACCAGAGCCTGTCGCCTAACCAACTCGACGCCGCGCGAGTCGGTTTCGAGCAAGTATGCTTTGCGCTCGGCCTCCGGCTCGAGGCGGAGACAGTCAGTGACGCTCCACCTGAGATCACAGCCCTCGCCCAAGCGCGCTGGGAGGCGAAGGCCGCCAAAGACTGGGACCGAGCAGACGAAATCCGGGATGCCATCGCAGCAGCCGGATGGCAGGTCAAGGATGCGAAAGACGGCTACGAGCTGATGCCAGTCGATTGAAGCGGAAGCCCACGCTTTAATCGGTTCATCTCGCTCTCGCAAATTGACCTTGCCGCTCCGTTGCTTGGGCTCGATTCGGCGTTGTCGGCAAGCAGTGTGGAGGCAAAGCTTGAGGCGATCATTGAGCGAGGAAAGCGATCTGTGGCCCCCTATTTTGTCGATTCCACTATTTCCAGGGCCGCGGTAGCACCCCTGAGCTCCGTCACTTTACTGGATAAAACCTCAAGAATTTCGTTTGTGAACGAATGACTTCGAAACAGAAGTGACTTGTCTAAGTCAAACGGAGAACCGCCAGGGTCCGTTGTGGTGTAAACGACAGCGATAGGATTCTCACGATCGTTCGGAACCTCTACACCGACCACACGATCCTCATCTGT
>JBCCBR010000552.1:0-2602 GCA_039033935.1 Verrucomicrobiota bacterium | reverse complement strand
CGTCGCCAACCTGCAATTCGCCGATTTCTTACTCCAGCGGCAGCACCTGAGGCCATTGACGCTCTGAGGTGGCGGTCGCCACCTCCAATTTGGTCTCGGAGCCGAGTTTTTCTCTCGGTTTCCCTTTTTTACGCTGCGTTGATAAAAACCGCCTGGACGTCCTCGTCGTCCTCGATTTTGTCGATCAGTGCCTCGATTTCCTCCATCTGCGCATCGCTGTAATCTTGAGGATTATTCGGTATCCGCTGCGGGGAAGCTTTCGAGATTTCGATGCCCATTTCTTCGACCGTGTTGGTCAGTTTGCCGAAGTCGGCAAAGTCAGCGTAGGCGTAGCCGACCCCTTCGTTTACTTCGAACTCTTCGAGGCCCCCATCGATCAGGCCGAGCTCGATTTCATCGAGGTCCATCTCATCGGTGATCGCGAACTCGACTACGGCTTTGCGATCGAAGAGAAAGTCGAGCGAGCCAGAGGGTAACATCTGACCGCCGCTTTTGTTGAAGTAGGTCTTGATGTTCGACACCGTCCGGTTGGTGTTATCTGTTGCCGCTTCAACGAAGACCATCACGCCGTGGGGGCCTTTTCCCTCGTAATTGACCTCACGGATGTCGGCGGCGTCCTTGCCAGCGGCACGTTTGATTGCCGACTCGATGTTGTCTTTCGGCATATTTTCCGCCTTCGCGTTCTGAACGGCGAGACGGAGCTTGGGGTTGAGATCGGGGTCTGGACCACCTTCCTTCGCGGCGACGGTGATCATCTTCGCCAGCTTGGGAAAGACTTTGGACATCTTGTCCCAGCGTTTCTCTTTGGCGGCGCGGCGGTATTCGAATGCTCTACCCATGGGGGGAGAAGTGTTGGCCGATTCAGATCGAGGCGCAAGCTGATGTTTGGAGCGGAGATTTCCCTGATTCCAGGGCTTCAGTTTTTTGGACCTGCCAACCCTGCAATTTCGTCGGCCGAGAGCGCTCGATCGAAGACGGCGACTTCGTCGAGCCGGCCAGCGAAATTGGCCACCCGCGAGCCGAGCCCTGCAAAAAAGAGAGTGTCGCTTGCCAGGGCCGAGGACTCATCTAGTTCGATGGTGCCTAGCGTTTTTCCATCCAGGAAAACGTCAGCCCTACCCTTTGTTCTGACGAAACCGAGGTGGTGCCAGTGCCAGCGCTGAACCGGCTGACCGGCCAGAACGCGATCGGGAAGACCACCCGATCTGAAAACGAGCTGACCAGCTGCCGTGCCAGTCCCCCCAATTCCGACCGCTTCGCTTGGTCTGGTCCCGTGGTCACGATCTCGCGCAAAAATCCAACCAGTTTCTTCGCGGATGCCGTCGGGCATTCCGTTCCAGAACCAGAGGGAGAGTGAGTATTCCCGACCCAGCGTGGCAAGCCTCGCGACGAGACGATCGCCAGCAAAATGCGCCGATCGATTTCTCCCCGACTCCACAAAGGGAAGCGCCTCCGGTCCGGGCAGGTAAAACAACACTCGTGGCTCGTAGAAGGCGTCGAGCTGATTTGCCGAAGCATCGAGAGCTCTCGGCCCAGAGAACTCATCAAGCCGGTAGTAGGCGAGGGGAGAAAGCGATTCGATCGCGGCAACTGCCGGCCCTTGCTCAGGTCGGCGGTCAGCACGGTCACTCCCTGTGATGGTTTCGAGGAGTTCGATCGCGGCTTCAGTGATTTTTGGCTCAGCCAGAATTTCAAGTCCAGCTGATCTAGCCGCCCACGTATTGTAGCCGCCGAGCAGATGTTGCTCGGGTGGAGGGATGTAGCCATCACCCCCGTTTGCCAGCTCGATTACCTGAATGTTTTCGATCGGACTGGCCGCTTTGATTTTTAGACCGGTGATCGCGTAAGTCTCATTTGGGGTGGTAGCGATTGCGATTTCATTTCCGATCCTGAGTGCTTGGATGACGATCTCGGTCTGCTGCCTCTCGTGAAGCATGAGCTGCTCACGCGCATAAATTTCGGGCTGAGTCTCGGGCAAGCGATCGCCCATTTCCTCAACGATTCGCTCCGCCCACTCGAGCAGTTGTGTATTCGGAGTGCGGTAGTCGAGCTCCATCCTCCGCTCGATCATAGCGATAGACTCCGGACGATGGTGGTCGATCTGGTCCGTTGCTTCGAGGGTCTTCTCGATCAGAGCGTCGGCGTAGGCTTCGATTTGATCAGGCTGCGCTTGCTCGGCTTCCGGCAACTCGTAGTCGCGCCGCCAGATGTCACCACTGCAGCCGTGCGACATCCAGGCTAGGAATTCCGGATCGTCAGGTGCCAGTCGTTGCTTGAGGCCTTCGGCGTAAAGCCCGAAGTAGTCTGCGCTGATGTCGGTATCACCAAAGTAGTGCATCGAGAAATTCCCAAGCAGCGCGAGCGGACTACCATCTTCGCGGCGGACGGAGATAACCGAGAGATCCGGGTCTTCTGGTCCTGTCTTCCCGATGACTGTGTCCAGTCCCGCTCGCGGAGCATGCATGTTGGCAAAGACGGTTGGATTCCCAAACGGATCGTCCCGCGCCAGGTCGGGCCGGATGATCCATCGTCGCAGGGCAGTGAGGTCAGTAGCATCGGCGATGCCAAAACCGACTTCGGCTGGCTGGAGGTTTTGCAAGGG
>JBCCBR010000551.1:0-2604 GCA_039033935.1 Verrucomicrobiota bacterium | reverse complement strand
TCCTCGCCATCGTCTGGCATCGCGACGTCCCGACCGAAACTCGCAAAATCGATCGCGACGTGCTCTCCTCTCTTGGATACCGAGGGACAAACAGCCTTCCAGACGACGTGGTCGAAAAAATGGAGGCCGATCGCCTTTCTCTGAGCCCGCGACTTCGCGGCAAAGCGCTCGACGACTGGGCAGCGGCCTGGGTCGACGAACATATAGATGAAAAGACTCAGCTCTCGCTTGGCAGTTGGATCATCAGCCGGTTTAAAAAAGGAAAAAGCGCCATTCCTCTCTCCGTCTACGACACCCTGCTGACGGTATCGAGCCGTGAATTTGAAGATCAGGCGGCCGTCGAAGCCTGGATCAACGAACAGGGATTCGACGCCGAGGTTCGCGATCAGATCATCCGTGCGATCCCTGCCACCGAAAAACAAGCCAACGATGTCATCCTCGCGCTCGATGCAGAGAGCGGTGCGGAGGCATGGCGGTTCGAAGTCCCCGGCTCTCCGACAGGCCGGGGCTCCTCAAGCACGCCAGCAGTAGCCGACGGGATTGTCGTCGCAGCACTTAGCGATCACCTCTACGGCGTCGATCTTGCCAGTGGTCAGGAAAAATGGCGCACCGAGCTCACGGGTAAGCGCGGCCCCGCTTCGTCGCCTCTCATTCATCAAAGCCGTGTTTATCTGCTCGAAAACAAACTCTCCGCCTTCGATCTCGCGACGGGCGAAAGCCTTTGGGAAAACAAAGAGGTCAAGAGCGCCAATTCTTCGCCAGCAGCCACTGGTAATCTCATCCTCTGCAATGCCGGAAATGGCTTTTACGGAGTCGATGCCGAGACAGGCGAAACGAAGTGGACCGCCCTCGGCGGCGGCGATGGCACACCCGTCGTGAGCGGAGACATCGTCGTCATCACCAGTCGCAAAGACGAAGCGAATCTCATCGCCTACCGGCTGACCGACGAGGCTCCCGAGCAGATCTGGAGCCAGCGCTTCCTCGCGCGCCGCTATGGCGCGAGCCCGATTATTTTCGAAGGCCACGTCTACCACCTCGGTAGCAGCCGCCATCTCTGCGCCGACCTCGAGACGGGTGAGATCAAATGGGACCGCGAAGCCCAGTCATCCATTTCCTCTCCGATTCTCGCCGACGGCAAGCTCCTGATTTACGAAAACCGAGGAGGCTTCCTCAGCATGATCGCTGCGAATCCAGACGAATACCAGCGCCTCGGCCGAACCAAGGTAGGGGCTCTTTACTGCGCCACCCCAGCACTGGTCGATCAAGACGTCTATATCCGAACAAAAGAGAGCATCGTGAGATTTCACCTTCATTGAGTGAAAATATTTCATATCTCGCCCACAATGAGTGGATTGCGTATTTTTTGGCACGAAAACTAATCACATCTCTGCCCAGAAAGCCGTGAGGTAGGCGGCGGAACCACTCGATTGTGCTTTCAGAAAGTGGGCATTCCAGCGATACTGCGCTGGGGATGGGTGACGAAGAAAGGCCAGTCAGGGCATCAATCTGGATCGTGGTGCTGAGCACGGTGACCCTTTGCCTGATCGGCTTCTTCATTTTCATTCAGGACGATGAGGAGGCAGAGTCGCGGGGCGAGGAGGCGCTCACAGTAGAAGCAGAGCCTGAAATTCAAAATCATTCCCCCGAGCCACTTCCGCCACTCGACCTGCCCGAAGAAGAATTCGATTTTCTCGATGACCTTGCCCCGCCTCTCCCCCAGAGCGGTCCCCCACCAGCCTCCGAAATGGAGACCGCCGCAGTTGTGCCCGGCGATCCACTAATTGTCACAATACCCTCACGCTCTGAACTAGGCCCGATCTCAATCGAACGATACGACTCAGAGGGAAACCCGACTGGGGAGCCGCTTCCTACGGGGACGCAGGTTCAAATTCCGGATCCGAATCTCGAAGGCGGCAAGATTTACTTCAGAACACCCTGACCCAAAACACCAGCCAGCTCGCCTGGAAACGAGATTCAAGAGGGTATAGTGAAGGACCTAATAGGGTTAAGTCGGAGACCTAACAGGGTTAAGTCATTCACTTAAGAGGGTTGGGTCAACGACTTAAGAGGGTCAGGTCTGTGGCTGAAGCACGTCGAGTAACCTCCAATCGTGGCAATTCTCGGAGGATAGCCGTCCTCGGCTGTCCGCCAGAGCCTCTGGGCCTCTGATGCCGAGTCGCAAACGGAAGCATCCGCTTGGTTTTACAACACAACTCAAACAGCGTCCGCTCCGCAGGTCATATCCCCACCTTCGCTGAGGATCAGGAACTCACTCGCCAGCTTTTGATCTGGTAATGCTCAGCTCTTTTCAGAGCGGCGCGAGCCTGAGTCAGAGTGATCGCGGTGGAGCCGTCCGTATGGACCTCAAGACGGTGCTTTCCATCGCCCAAGGCAACAATCCGGACGATTTTGACGCCTTTGATCTTCCCGATCGCGGTGGCGACGGTGCGCTTGCAGGCCTGACATTCGACTCCGGTGAGTGCCCCGGTATAGCGGACTTCCTCAGCAGAAGCCTGAAAAGTGGCGAACGAGAGAAGCGCCAGGGAGAGCAGGAGAAAACGAGGCATTTTTGAAAATATTGCAGGCTTTTCTGTTTGCAAACGC
>JBCCBR010000550.1:0-2608 GCA_039033935.1 Verrucomicrobiota bacterium | reverse complement strand
GACGAGCTCATCGTTCGAGGTCGCGGCAAGCCGACTCTCGGCTGACGTGACCGATTTTTCACCCTCGCAGTCGTCGGTGGTGAAGGGCGAGTCGCTGCTCGACACGATTGAAACGCTCCAGGCAATGCGCTCGGACTACATCGTGATCCGGCACAAGCTGGCCGGAACTCCCGGGATGGTAGCGAAGAACACACGGGCTTCGGTGATCAATGCGGGTGACGGATACCACGCCCATCCCACTCAAGCGCTGCTCGATGGGATGACTTTCCGGGAGCAGTTTCCTGAGATGGAAGGAGGCCGAGTCGCAATCGTCGGAGATATTCTCCACTCCCGGGTCGCCCGCTCGACCGGCCTATTATTTCATCGGCTGGGCATCGATGTGGGTGTGTTAGGACCATCAACTTTGATCCCGGAGCATCGGCATCCATTTTTGCAGCGATTTCGATCCTGGGACGATGTTTTCGATTGGAAACCTGATGCGGTTTACCTCCTGCGAGTACAGCTCGAGCGGCAGGAAGGGGAATTTTTCCCAAGCATTCCCGAATATCATCGCGAGTATGGAATGAACAGCGATCGGGTCGGCCGGATGCGTCAGCTCGGGTGCTTTCTGATGCACCCGGGTCCGGTAAATCGAGGCGTAGAAGTAACCGACGAAGCGATGGCTTATGAAAAGAGCCTCATCAGCACGCAGGTAGAGAATGGTATCGCAGTGCGAATGGCGGTTCTGCATTGGCTGCGGCCTGGCACGGGAAGGGGGGAAGCATGAATTCCCGATTGCTTCGCAACGGGACGCTGCCTGGTGCTGAATGCGCTTCGCTTCTGATTGATCAGGCGGGGAAGATCGAACGGTTGGGCGATGGCCTCATTGTTCCTGATCAGGTCGAGGAGATTGACTGCGAGGGTAAATTGATTTTGCCGGGCATGTTTGACATGCACGTTCATGCCTGTGATCCGGGTAATGAACATCGGGAAACACTGGCGAGTGCCCGGGCAGCGGCGCAGCGGGGTGGCATCACCGGGATGCTAATGATGCCCGACACCTCCCCGGCGATCGACTCCGGGGCCATGGTCGACCGCGTTCAGGAGCGGGTCGCCGCGCTTGGGGAGATGCCGATGCTATCAGCAGGTTGTCTGACCCTGGGTGGAGCAGGTGAAAAGCTATCTGGAATCGCTAGGCTGGCACGATCTGGTGTGCGGGTGCTAACCGATGCTGGGATGTCGACGCCGCCGCCCGATGTGCTGCGAACCGCAATGCACTATGCCCGTGACTACGATCTGACGGTCGCGATCCAGGGAGACACACCCTCGCTCACTCGGCATGGAGCCATGAATGAAGGTGCGATGAGCTATCGGCTGGGGCTACCTGGGTCTCCAGCTGTGGCTGAGGAAATGGGCATCGACCAGGCAATTCGGCTGGCCCAGGATACCAAGGTGAGGCTCCACATTCATCAGCTCTCCACCGCATTGGGTGTGGAAATGGTGAGACGCGCCAAGGCCGATGGATTCTCGGTCACTGCAGAAGTCTCGGTGTGTCACTTGCTCTTCGACGAATCTGCAGTCGGAAGCTATGACACACGATTCAAGCTGCGACCGCCACTCCGTCTTGAATCAGATCGACTGGCGCTCCTGGCTGGTGTGATCGACGGGACGATCGATGTGATTGTGAGTGGTCATTCGCCAGCTACTCTGTTTGAAAAATCAGCTGAGTTTGCGTTGGCACCAACCGGTGTGAGCGGGCTTGAGACGAGTCTGCTTGCTCTCTTCGACCGGTTGATTCTGACTGGAGATTTATCGTGGGAAATTCTGATCGAGCGGTTTTCAACCGCTCCACGGGAAATTCTTGGGATTGAAGTGCCGAAGTTTGAATCGGGCCGAAGGGATGATTTTCTGATTTTTGATCCAGGAGGAGAGTCGAAAATTGATCCTGCGAAGCTAGCCAGCAAAGGCCCAACGACCCCGTTCGCTGGAGAAATCTTAAAAGGGCAGATTGTTCGGATCTGATAAGAAAGTGACGCCGCGAACCGGTAGGGAAAGTCGTCCCAGACGGTCCGCTTTCGCGGAGCGTGCGAGCGAATCTAGAAAGCCCACCCCGAAGCAGAACCGTGCAGCGGACGGTTGAGGACAATCATCCCTACCATCTCAAGCTCAACGCTGCACCATCTTCACCACTCGACCTGCGCGGTTCCACTCTGAAACAAGGAGTCCTCCTTCGTTGTCCCAACAGAGACCATGGGGCGTGGTGTATTTGCCGGCTAGCATATCGACAAGAGCGACTTTTGGATTGGCCCACTGTGTTTGATCGGGGTTGTCTCCAATTCTAGCGACCAGATTACCTTCGGGATCGAGCAGTGCGACGGCGCCTTCAATCTCGGCTAAGGCGACAATATCTCCGCGGATCGCGGCGGCGCAAGGGCGCCGCAACTCTGGGCCGTAGAGCGATAGGAATTCGCCTTCGAGAGTGAAGTGTTGGAGCCGACGATTGTCTCGGTCGCAAACGAGAAGCCGAGGCGGCTCGTAGCGATCATCGTAGGCGAGACCGTGGCAGGTCGTAAATGAACCTGGTTCTTTGCCTTTCGAACCAAAGGCGCGCAAGTATTTCCCGCCCGAG
>JBCCBR010000549.1:0-2615 GCA_039033935.1 Verrucomicrobiota bacterium | reverse complement strand
GTCGACCGCGCGAGTCGCTCCGTAGTGTCGACTGAGCTGGTGGGTCTCAATGCTCATACTGGTAGCGCTTTTCGAGCCATCGGCTCCACAGGAAAATGGGGATAGTGAGAGCGAGGTAGCCGGGTATCAGCGGCATAAATGCCTCGAACGTGGCATAGGTATTCGCATTTGCCTCGCGGGCCTGCATCGTGAATTCGTGAACGCTGATGACATACAGCAGCGACGAGTCTTTGATCAAATTCGCAAACTGACCGGCCGACGCCGGGAGGACGCGCTGGATCGCCTGCGGGACGACGATGAGCCGATAGGTCTGCGCGGTAGTGAGGCCGATCGCGCGGGCTGAGTTCCACTGCGATTTCGGGATCGACTCGACGCCCCCTCTAAAGATCTCACTGAGATAGGCGGCGGAAAATCCTGACAAAATCACAAGACCGACCGTGAAGGGATCGTTCCATCCCAGAAAGCTGGCTATGAGGTAATAGCCGATCATGATCTGGGTCAGCAGCGGGGTGCCGCGGATGAATTCGACATAGATCTGGCAGAGAATCCTCGGCAACCAGTGTCCGCAGAGCTGGCCGACTGTCAGGAAAATACCGATCGCGACGCTCAGCACCATCGCCAGCACCGAGATCCAAAGGGTATTGAGCCAGCCTTTGAAGA
This sequence comes from Verrucomicrobiota bacterium, assembly GCA_039033935.1. GTDB lineage: Bacteria > Verrucomicrobiota > Verrucomicrobiia > Verrucomicrobiales > DEV007 > Arctic95D-9. Next base: position 1,955 of record JBCCBR010000549.1, on the reverse strand, counting down.
GATTGCCCCGATAGTTTGCGATGAGATCCCACTGGTAGTTGTGCGCGGCCACGACCCAGAGCGCAAAGCAGAAAAATACCAGGAGCGGAATCGCTATTCCGAGAATGAGGAATCTTCGCAACATCTTCGAATCACCAGTCCAGCAAGAGATAAAGGTCAGCAAAACAATTTCGCTCGGATCAGCTCCGAGACAGCACGGAACTTACTCGGGCGATAGCGCTTTTCAAAAACACGAAAGCCGTCGCTCTCGATTCGATTGAGCAGATCCTGGTAAATCCGCCGCATCAACTCCGCCGATCGCAAGGCTCGACGATCTTCACTCGGAATAACGGCAACAGCCCGATCAAAAAATTCCCGCGCTCGCGCTGTCTCGCCTGCCATCAATTTCAAGAATGGCTCTCGTCGAGGCTCGAGAGACAGGAGATCCTCAGGGCTCAACCCAGCTTCACCCAAGGAATCGACGGGTAGGTAGATACGCCCCTCTCTCGCATCACTCCCGACATCCCGCAAGATATTGGTCCACTGGAGCGCATAGCCAAGCTCTTCTGCATAAGTCGCCGACTGCGAATTGGTTGCTCCGAACAGCTCAATGCTGACCAGCCCGACCGCGCCGGCGACCCGATAGCAATACTGTTTCAAATCATCAGTGCCTTGAAAGAGTTGAGGCTCGAGATCCATCTCGACACCATCGAGGATCGTTTTGAAAAGTTCCCGATCCAGGGACCGTCGCTGGATCAGATCGGCGACCTCACTCTCAATCGGTGTCTCAACAGAGGCTTCTGCGGAAACGACTGCTCTCCATCGCCGAAGACCATTCTGCCGCTGATCCGTGGTGAGTCCCTCAGAATCAGCAAAGTCATCGGCGTCTCGGCAGAAAGCGTAAAAAATCTGCATGTCCGCCCGTTTTTCGCGCGGCAGCACCGCGAGCGCGAATGCTAGATTGGAGCCACTGCGACGAACGATTTCCCGGGCGGCTTCGCCTTTCATGAACCCTCGAAAAGCAGCTCGAAGTAATCACTTCACGGAACCGAAGTGCGGCAGAAACGGGTAGTAAACGAATGCCGCTCGCCCAACGATATTCTTCTCCGGGACGTGTCCCCAATTTCGGGAATCCGCGCTGTTCTTGCTGTTGTCCCCCATTGCCCAGTATTGATCGTCCTCAAGCTCGACTGAAGTCGCTCCACCATTGTTGAGGTATCCGGTGTAACGCCCCTCTCGCTCCATCACTCGAATCACCCCAGGCTCGGTCGCCAGTTCCCCGTTGATAAATAGTTGAGGCTCTCGAATCTCGAGACTGTCACCGGGGACGGCGACGAGCCGCTTGATGTAGTGCTGCGATCCCTGCCGAGGTTCACCAGGAATCGTCTGAGCAATACCCGCCCGCCGCTCTTCGATAATGAGGCGATTCTGAATCCCATCAATGTCACGGGTATTGAAGACAAAAACTTCCCCGCGTCGCGGCTTCCTCCAATGGTAAGTGAATTTATCGACCACCAGTTGGTCACCAGTCTGGACGAACCCTCTCGCGATCACATCCCCAGCACGCACCTCGACACGATTGGCAAAATTGCTTCGCCGCAGCAGATTCTGGTTCAGCATATCCTCAATCCGAGACTGAGTCCCCGGAGCCACAAACCGGTTTCCCTTCGCGGTAGTGAGGTAGGTGCGAGGGAAAAAGACCAGCTTCGTTTTCCCGTAAAACGAATTTTGGTCGAGCAGCAGGACGTCGTCCTCTTCCGCGATCCATTCGACATGGCTCCGCCCCCGGAAAACCTGATCGACAACTCGCCCGACAAGACCCGGTCTCTCGTAGCCCTCCGGAGCCAGATACTCAGCGTTGGGATTTGTTTCGGGAGTCGGGTAAGCAATGATCCCGTTCAAAGTCGGCTGCATCGAACCGGTTGGGATTTTGAACTGCTGGATGAAAGAGAAACTTACCCTGGGTCGTATGCCAT
>JBCCBR010000548.1:0-2624 GCA_039033935.1 Verrucomicrobiota bacterium | reverse complement strand
GGGTCGGAGTGGCCGGACCCGGACTGCTTGCGGCAGCGATCGTGTGGCGCTCGGTGAGCCGGGAGTCGCCGTCCGACTCAGATACTTTCAGCCTGACCCGGCCGATCGGGCAGGCTGCTCTCTGGGCGGGGAAAGTGCTCTTCTTCGTCGTCTGCGTGGCGATCCCCTACACCGTGTTCCTCAGTCTGGAATGGCGCGGGTTTTCACTCGGCTTGATTCAATGGATCGCGATGCTGGGTTCAGTCTTGCTCGGGATCGGTCTGCTCGGCGCTCTTGCCGCGAGTATCACGGCACTGGCCTCCTCGTCACGCCAGGTCATTGCGATCGCCATCATCGCACTGGTCGCCATCGGTGTCTGGCTGGCTGTCCTCGGGCCGTGGATGAGCGGAAACGGCAACAACCACTCCGCCGCTCTCTGTGGCTCGGTCGTCGGATGCCTGATCGCTTTCGCCGGCCTCGCCGCGGCCTCATGGATCGCGACCGTGCTGCGGCGGCGACTGATCGCGTTAGCTGCCATGCTGATGACCATTCTCGCAGGGGCTTCTGTAGCCGAGCTTTGGAGTCTCGACTGGATGGCGCGACCGGAGCGACCCTATCACGCATCAGAACGGCTCACGCTCCGCCCCGGAGCTTACGACCGCGAGGCGGAACGTCCCGGGCGTCGCCTCTGGTCGACTCTGTGGATCGTCGGACTCGGCCGTGACGAAGTCGCGACCGTGCTGGAGTTTGCCCCGATCTCCGAGGGTGAGAGCTGGCCACCGGAGGGCAGTCACACCGATTTTCCGAACCCGGACCGCAACGGCCACTCATGGATTCACAGCGAGCACACTCGAGCCCTCTTTAAGCACTACCCAAAAGACACCTTGTGGGACGATCGGATCCAAAATTCTGAAATGTATCGTGGCCGAAAGGCCATTTCGGAAATCCTCACGCCCCTGCGCCTGAGTCGCGAGGAAGCGATCGCGGTGCCGTGGAGACTGCGGCTGGTGGTTCACGAAATGATTCAGCTCGAAAAACGTCCGTTTCGAAGACTCTGGACGGAAGAGATGACCATACCGATCCGGCCAGGGAAGCGACTGGAGCTCGAGAAATTTGGCGCACGGCATGACGCTTATGAGATGGACGGCCACCTCCGCGAGGTTTCGTCGGCGATTTGGCCGCTGCGGCCTTACCAAAGCGTCAGAGCGAGAGGACACGAGAATGTCGATGACTTCTTTCTTGTGCTCCATGACACGAAGCTTAGCGAAACCGTGGCGGAGCATCTCACGCCGGATGGGTATGTCAGCAACCTAAGCGCATCAGTGATTCCAGGCGGTGAGTGGCGACGAAGTGACTCTCGAAGAGCAAACCTCCGCATCTGGCACCCACCTCACCAGCAAGCCTTCCTCAAACGCCCACTCGACGAATGGATCGATGAGCAGGAGGCGAGCATCTGGCATGCGGTCGAATCCGGCATCGTTGAATTCGTCCTCACGCCCGAGCAGATGGCGGAGGTGATTACGCCACCTGAGGAGGGCTGAAGACCGAGAGGCAACCTCAGCGCGCAATCCGCACCCGATGTCTTTGTGCTTGCGGGTGGCGCTCAATCTCGTTCATTAAGGGAAGTCTTTCGCAGATTTTAATTAAATGAATCGCTACCTGACTCGTGTCGTTTTGCCTGCGGCTGCGGTAGTTGTTCTGAGCCAGTGCCAATCGCTGGATTCGGGCGGGGAAAGCCTCGCTGGCCTGAGCGTCCCGACACATGGGAGGGAGACGGCGGTGGCAGCTGAGTTGCCTCCCGAGACGAAATTTGTGAAAGAGAGCATCCAGGTGCGGTCAGGCGCTGATTTTCCGACGTGGCGGACTCGGTCGCGCGGGAAACCGATTTTGCTGCTGCACCCGATCAACGGGTTGAGTGCTCCCTTCCTTCGGTTTGCCCTTGAGCTCGAGGATTGGGGGTATCGGGTCTATCTACCGAGTCTCTATGGGGATCCGATCGATGGCGGGCCTTTCGATAATATTCCTGCCTACGGCTTTGATCGTGAGCTTCCAACGATTCGGTTTCTCAAGGCAAGCCAGCGCTGGAATCCGGTCGATGAAAACACGGTCGGTCCAATCGAGGACGATATTGCTCTGCTCGCCGATACGATATCGAGACGCGAGGGAGGAGCCCCGATCGCAGTGATCGGAAACAGCCTTACCGGGATGATTCCCCTGCAGTTGATGGAGCGGCGTTCGGTCCGAGTTGGGGTGCTCGCTCAGCCAGCCACTCCGGTGCGAAAGGTCGGGCAAATAATGTTGCGACTCCCACTGACAAACGCCCAACGATTCGGTTTATCTCTCACGGACGAGCAGCTTGAGCGATCGATCGTCGCGATGCGCCGCGATCCTCGAAAGCAGCTTCTCGGTTTTCAATATGGGGAGGACCCTCTTGCTTCGCTCGATAAGTTCAATCGGCTTCACGAGGAACTGGCGCAGGCAGGGCTTTCCAACCGCCTGCGCTTGTTTCTGAAGGAACCTGCCAGTTCAGAATCGAGTGCTGCGAAACTCTGGGTGACTCGGTCGGACACCACGGAGGAAGCTGGGATGCTGCTGCCACACTCAACATTTCTCGACGCTCCGAATCTGGAAGACCGTCGTTGGTT
>JBCCBR010000547.1:0-2627 GCA_039033935.1 Verrucomicrobiota bacterium | reverse complement strand
CGAGGTTGTCGGTCTCGTAGGCGCGAAAGATCGGGAGATTGCCCTTATCGAGCTCAACCATGTAGGGGCCAACATCGGCTTGGTTTTGATAGTGAACTCCGCCGAGATGCCCAAAACTCGCGACCCCTGCTGACAGGAGATCAGCTCCCTCCCAGAGACTGTCGCGGTAGACAAACTTCGTTGTCTCAGGATTTTTGACGACCGTGTAAGCACTGCTGACACTGTAACCCGCATCTTCAAATCGATTAAATGCCCAATCTACCCAGCCACGCTTGGTTCGCCAGTCTGCGACCGGTGCGGTGATGCGGCCGGACTCTTTCATCTCCCGATAAATGGTCGTGTTGTAGGGAATCTCCATCTGGTAGATGGTGACGCAGTCGGGACCTTGTTCGATCGCGGTGTCAACACAGCGCTTCCAGTTGTCCTCCGTTTCGTCCATCATCCCGGCGATGAGATCGATGTTGACCTGATCGAAGCCGAGGCTCTTTGCAAATCCTAGCGCGCGATAGGCTTCACCGGAGCGGTGAGCCCGACCATTCACCTCGAGGATGTGATCGTCGAAATTTTCCACTCCGAGGCTCAGGCGAGTCACCCCGATATCACGAAGTGCCTCGAGTTTTCGCTCGGTTAGCGTTCCTGGCTCTGCCTCAAACGCCACTTCCTCAGTCTCATCCCAAGGGAAGAGATCTTTCATCTGATCGGTCAAGGATCGCAGCTGTTTGACCGAAAGGTAGCTCGGCGTTCCCCCGCCGAAATACACGAATTGTGGCTTCCGACCGGAAAGATAGGCCTGCTCAGAATACCGCTCAAATTCGCGGATCCCAGCCTCCAGGTAGGCGTTGATTTCCTTTGAATTTTTGTCGGTGTAAACCCTGAAATAGCAGAAGTGGCAGCGTCTCCGACAGAAAGGGATGTGAAAATAGCAGCCCAGAGGTCTACCGGGCTCGGGCTCTTGAGCCAGGACATCGTGGACGTTAACTGTATTGTCCGGCTTCCAGAAAGAAAAAGGAGGGTAGTTGGAAACAAAATAATTCCCGACCTCCGTCTTTTCCTCGCTCTCTTTTTCAAGCGGCACCTTGAGCCGGTCGATCAGGCCAGTGGCTCGATCGGCTTTTTTTTCACTCCCACTTTCCGCTGTTTTCTCCGCTGTTACCATGCTTCAGGGGCCATCAAGGGCTGGTTCATACACGAGGCTAATCTAACTTTGCTCAACTATTAGACGCATCACTTTTAAAAGCATACACCACCCCGTCTCCCCCGCCAATCACGACCGTGCCACGCGATACCGCCGGAGACGCCTGCAACCGAGCCCCCACGTCGTAGCTCCAGATCTCCTCTCCAGACTCGACTGAAAGCGCATAGAACAACCCATTCATCGCTGCTTGCCAGAGAATATCGCCAGTCACAACCGGAGAGCTGTCGAGCGAGCGAGGGGCCAGAAAGGTCCAGCGAGGCTCGCCAGTGACGCGATCCAAGGCCAATAACTTCTTATTCGAGCTCGCGACGTAGAGAGTCGTCGCATCGACCGCTGGAGAAGCCGTGTGCTCGCCATCGTTGAGCGTTGTCCAGACCGTCTCACCAGACGCGACATCGATTGCCACTATCGCGCCTTCGTTGTGCGCCACGTAGCAGATCCCATCGGCCACAGCCGATGTGTTGGCGACAAACGCGCCGATATCGACCTCTCGTTTTTCCGATTCGCCGTCGATCGGGACGAGGTGCAGCAATTTGTCGCAGCCGCCAAAGCAGACTGACTCGCTTCCCTCTTCTCCCATCACGGTCGGAGTCGCGACGACGTAATTGTCGGTCTCGTAGCGCCAGATCTCTTCCCCAGTGGTGGCATCGAGACAGTAGAGAAAGAAGTCGTGGCTCCCCACAAAGAGTCTCAAACCGTAAGGCGTTTCCAACAGGTTAATGCCTCCCTCGATTTTGCCTTCTGTCTCGAATTGCCAGATCGGCTCGCCGCTGGAACGGTCAAATGCATGAATGAAGCCGAAGTTGTCACCGACATACACCGCCGTGTCATCAACCGCGGCAGGCGCGGTGATCGGGGCGTCTAGCTCGACTGACCAGACAAGGCTCCCATCGGCGAGGTCAATGGCAAGGAAAAGACCGTCCTGCGTCCCAAGATAGATGATGCCGTTCGCAATGACAGGAGATGCTTCGAGTGGGGCGGGTCGGCCCTCGCCCTCGAGAGCTGTTTCGAAAGTCCAGGCTAAGGAGAGAGGAGGCTGAATCGTCTCAGGAACAGCGCCCTGCATTTTGGCGTCGAATCTGAAAAGAGGCCAATCGTGATCGGTCGATGTCTGATCTTCGCCCGACTTTCTGAGACTCTCATCTGGAGAATTTTCGCGACAACTCGAACAGAATAAGATGCCAGAGACCGCGAAAAACAGACCAAACCGCGGACGACGCCAGAATTGCGCGAAGCGAGAAATGTTTAGCCGTTGCTTGCAGATTTCTGTCATGTTGTTATAGATATACGTAATTTCTGGAAATTCAATCCGTCCAGAGTCTCCCCCTTTACTCAGCTCATCTATGAGAGTCCGTCCCAGGCTAAGTCTTACAGCGATTCTCTCCGCAATGACGATGGCGGTGGCGGCAACCTCGGCGCAGCCAGAGTGGAT
>JBCCBR010000546.1:0-2628 GCA_039033935.1 Verrucomicrobiota bacterium | reverse complement strand
GTTTCTCAAGAAGCTCGCTTTCATGAATCTGGTCCCGGATCAGACGATCGACTTTCTCTCGAAGCGTAAGGTGGCGCTGATCGCCTCTGTCGCGCTGCTGATTGTTTCGCTGGTCGCTGTCCTCGCGATGGATCCCCGAGGGGTCGAGCTGAAGGGGGGCGACAAATTCACCTTCCAGGCGGAAGGCGTCGAAAAACAGCAGGTCGTCGATGGCCTCGCCGATCTCGATCTGGGAGCGGAGCCAATTGTTCAGGTGCAGCGCCCGATCGGGTCTGAGGGTGAATTTTTCGTGGTTCGCTCTCCCGATAACACCGCTGACAAGATCCAGGAAGAGCTGGAGTCGACTCTCGGAGTCGAGTTGTCGGATACTGAGGTCAACTCGGTCGGATCAGCAGTCGGCAAATCGATGCTGCTTAAGTCGGGACTTGCTCTGCTCATCGGGATCGGAGCGATTCTCATCTATGTGACGATTCGCTTCGAGTTTGCCTTCGCGCTCGGTGCGATCGTGGCACTCTTCCACGACTTGATCATCGTCGCCGGGGCCGTCACTCTCTTGGGTCAGGAAATCACGCTGATCACAGTCGGCGCATTTCTCACCATCGCGGGCTACTCAATCAACGATACCATTGTCGTCTTCGACCGATTGCGAGAGGGTCTCGCGACCAAGCGAGGGGATGTTCGTGACATCATGAATTATTCGCTCAATAAAACGCTCGCGAGGACTTTGCTAACTTCGGTAACGACGCTCATCACTGTGCTGGTCCTCTACCTTTTCGGAGGCCCTGGATTGAAGAACTTCGCCCTCACCCTGATCATTGGGGTGCTGGTGGGTACTTACTCGTCAATCTTCGTGGCTTCACCGATTGTGCTCTGGTGGTCGAACCGGTCCGGCACCAACCTGAGGCGGACAGTTCTCGATACGGAGCAGGCGAAGATCGACGCGATGAACCCGAGCGGTGCCTGATCGGGATCTGCCTTGGAGGCAGCCAACGAAAATCAATGGCTGAGGTGAAATGATCGTTTGAAAAGAGGTCGGATGGCCCTCGCGCTGATCGCGCACTGTGGCCAGTCACCTCTTTCAACCCCTGCTTGCGTCGGTCTCGTTCAAAGCTGAATATCGATCGGTCAATGGCACATCAGTTTTCATTCCGGCGACGCGTCGAATTCGCGGACACCGACTTGGCGGGGATCATGCATTTCTCGAACTTCTTCCGATTCATGGAGTCGGCGGAGCACGCCTTCTATCGGGATCTCGGATTTTCCGTCCACCCCTTCAATGACTTCGTGGAAGGGGAGGGGCCGCAAGTTGGGTGGCCGCGCGTCCAGGCATCCGCCGACTATCGCTTGCCGCTGCATTTTGAGGAAGAAGTTGAGATCGAACTGCTGGTCGAGGAGTTGCGCAGCAAAACCGTGCGCTATTTTTTCCAGTTTTGGAAAAATCCAGACAATCCAGAGGCTCGGGTCGTTGCTGCCATAGGGCGACTGACGGTGGTTTGCGTCTCGTTTGACCCTGAAACGCGTCGCATGAAAGCGGTTGCGATCCCTGAGGAAGTGCGGCAACTCATCTCCGTCGCGCCCGAGGGAACGATTCCAGACGTAATTCCTCGCTAGCATCGGGCATGTCATTTCTATCGTTTTTCGCCAACTCTCTATCCGAATCATCCACTATGGGAAACTACGCCTGGCTCATTTTCGCTCTCGGGACGGTCCTAACCTGGGGCCTCTACGGAATCTTCCTACACATGGGTCAGGTCGGAATGGCGGATCCATCGAATGGTCGCTACAAGGCTTTTCTGTTTGTTGGCGTTGCCTACTTTTTGACGGCTGTGCTCGCGCCGATTGGGGTCCTGCTGGCCCGAGGGTCAGATTGGTCGTTCCCTGGTAAAGGACTTTGGCTTTCCCTGCTTGCCGGGACTCTCGGGGCGATCGGGGCCTTCTTTGTTTTGCTCTCTCTTGGCGCTCTGTTCGCTCAGGGTAACAAGAGCGCTCCGGCGGTGGTGATGTCGATCGTTTTCGCTGGCGCTCCCGTGGTGAATTCGGTTGTCTCCCTGCTGATGCATCCCCCGGCGGGTGGTTTTTCAGCGATCCGCTGGCCCTTTGTGCTCGGCATCCTGATGGCGGCTACGGGCGGCTACCTTGTGGTGAAGTTTAAGCCCAATCCGGCACCTGCAGGAGGGGCTGCCAACGCCAGCGCTGCAGCAGTTTCGGACAAGTCCTGACGATTCGAGTCGATTGAGACTGCTCTCCGCGTGACCCATGCGAAAGCGAGTGGCAAACACTTGAAAGGTCCGCCCGGTGGGCTCTATCCTAGCCGCGATGGCAGAGCGTCCGGTATTGGAAAAAAGGCAGCTCGAAAAGCTGCGCGCGCTGCTCGCGGAGATCGAGGAGGGGAATTACTTTTATCAGGCTCGTCTCGCCAAGGCAGGCCTCACCCGGAACCTTGATTCTCTGGGTGAGTTTACCAAGCGGATGGGCTTCACCAGTAAGATGGATCTGGTCTGGGATCGGGAGGAGTTCCCGCCTTACGGCTCGAATCTCACTTACCCGCTCGACCGCTATTCGCGCTTCTGCCAGAGCTCCGGCACGACCCGGGGTCCGCTTCCCTGGATTGATACTGAGGAGAGCTGG
>JBCCBR010000545.1:0-2637 GCA_039033935.1 Verrucomicrobiota bacterium | reverse complement strand
TCGGTGAGACGATCGGCCCGCAAGGTGTCGAGCTGCTTTTGCGCTTCCACTCCGTAACTGCTTTCCGGGTCGACCTTCACAATGGCGAGGAGGGTCTCGATCATCCCGACAGCGTTATCCTGCCGACGCTGAACGCCCGCTTTGTTGAGGAGGGCCTTCTGCAGAGGCGGTCCCTCCAGCTCGAAGCGCTCAATGTATTCGTCGGTCAGACCGATCATCTCCGACCAGCGAGATTCGCGACTGAGCGCCTGCATGCGGTTGGCATATTCGACATCACCGATCAGCCCCGTGTATTCTCGCTGGCGACCGAGGGTATCTTCGGGATCGAGATCGAGGATTTCTTCAAGCGCCTCCCGATAATATCGTGCGATCAGATTCCCCGGGAGATCGGGAATACTCTCGACCAACTTCTCTGCTTTTTCGAGACCTTCGAGAGACTCAGCCTCGGCTGCGATCTCACGCCGCGCCTTGCCTGCCGCGTGGACCAGCACACTGACCTCCGCATACTTTTCCGGAGTCACCGGCTGGTATCCGTTAATTCCATAGGGGACACCGTCAGCAGTCGTGTAAACCACTGTGGGGAAGCCTCTCACTCGATAAGCGTCGCGGAGAAGCTGCTTTTGAATCGCTTCCTCCCGAGGGAGCCGGTTGTTCTTCGGGTATTCCAGTTTCAGCAGGACAAAGGCTTTCGAGGCTGAGTCGATAAACTCGGGTGCGGAAAGAATCTCGTCGTAAAAGATCTGGCAAATCTCGATCCAGTCTGTCCCGGTAAACACGATCAAAAGATCGCGCTGCGACGCCTTTGCCTCGGCGACCGCCTCGTTGTAGTCGGCGAACCATGCGTCCACGGCCGGAGACTCCTCCTGAGCCTGGCCAAGAAAAGGCCCTAACAGCACGGGGAACAGTGAAAGGAAGATGCGTTTCATCGAGTTTGAGGGGGCTCTTTTCAGTCTAAGGGGCGACTTGACCGGATCGAATTCGGAGGCCTCTTTTCAACTAGGTATTTTCCTCCAGAACCCCTTCTGTGACGAGTCTTTTCGAAGGGTATTCAACCCTATCAAGTCACTGACCCAACCCTATTAGGTTCATGATTCAACCCTGTTACCTCCGACACCTAACCCTGTTGAGTCTGCTGTTCGCAACCGCTCTCGATGCCGAGGAGCCAGAGCAGTCCGACTACTACACCATCACTTCGATACCGGCACCAGAGGGAGAAGTGATCGAAGGCGGAGCGATTGAGCTTTTGCCAGATGGCAAAGTCGCCGTCTGCACAAGGCGTGGCCGTGTCTGGACGGTGTCCAACGCGATAACTCATCCTGAGAAAGAAGCCGAGTGGCAGGTCTTTGCCGAATACCTCCACGAACCGCTCGGCCTCGCCTGGAAAGACGGCTCTCTTTACGCAGTCCAGCGCCCCGAAGTGACGCGGCTGACCGACGAAGATGGCGACGGGCGCGCCGATCTTTTCGAAACCGTGAGTGATGACTGGGGCATCAGCCGCGACTATCACGAATACACATTCGGAACACGCTTCGATGATGAGGGCAATCTCTGGTGCACCCTCTGCCTGACCGGATCCTCAAAAGCCAACGCACTCTACCGAGGCTGGGTCCTCCGGGTAAACGAAGACGGCACCATGCTCCCGACCGCCTCCGGCGTGCGCTCCCCTGGCGGGATTGGATTCAACGCCGACGGAGACGTTTTTTACACTGACAACCAGGGACTCTGGAACGGGTCGAGCTCGCTAAAATGGGTCAAGCCGGGTTCATTCCAGGGGAATCCGAACGGCAATATTTACTACGCCTTCGCTGGAGACGAGATGGGGCCGGTTCCAAACGATCCTCCTTTTGATTCGGAAGGGAGCCTCACAGTTGTCGAGCGAGACAACATTGCGGAATACGTCCCCCCGGCGGTGGTCTTCCCGCATGGGCGGATCGGCCAGTCTCCGACCGTCGTCGAGACAGATCACAGTGGTGGCAAATTCGGTCCCTTCGCCGGTCAGGTTTTTGTTGGCGAGCAGTGCCATTCAGAAATCCAGCGAGTGTTTTTGGAAAAGGTGAATGAGGTCTATCAGGGTGCGGTTTTTCCTTTTCTGGAAGGATTCGCCTCTGGAAACATCGGAGTGCGAATGACGCCCGACGGACAACTTTTCACCAGTGGGTCGAATCGCGGCTGGGGCGCTCGCGGCGGTAAAGAATTCGCCTTCGAGCGGGTCGATTGGACTGGCACGATTCCTTTCGAGATTCATGAGATGCGGGCTCGTGCTGATGGATTCGAGCTTACTTTTACGAAGCCAATTGATCCTCAAACCCTGTCGGAGAAAACTTTTCGGATGGAGGCATTCACCTACCAATATCGGGCTGGCTACGGCAGCCCCGAGATCGAGAAAGTGGAGCCCAGCGTGCAAGTGACCAAGGTCGAGGCAGATAATCTCAGCCTACGAATCGAAGTTGACCCGATGATCCGAGGTCACGTCCACGGCCTCTTTGTCGAAGGACTCGAAGACGCCGATGGTATCCGGCTGTTGAACCCGGAAGCGTACTACACGCTGAATGAGATACCTGGGGGGTAAAAGGTGACAGGTAAAAGGTCAAAAGTGGGAGAACGGCTTGCCCGTCTTTAGCCTCTGGCGAAGGCGGG
>JBCCBR010000544.1:0-2641 GCA_039033935.1 Verrucomicrobiota bacterium | reverse complement strand
CGGTTCGGCCCTTTCGGATCCCAGCAGCGAGGATGATGTCCTCGCCAAAGGCAACACAGCGATCGGCGTCGGCTTCGTTGAAAATGCTAAATCGATTCAGGTCTCGGACAATCCCCGCCCTGGAAAAGACCCGATTCGGATCAATCGTGACCCGATTCGAATTCGGATAGACGGGGATGCGACGACTCCCTCCGGCTTGAATCTCATAGAGAACTCCAGCGTGGCTTGGCAGTAGCGCTCGTGCTACTTGAGTCGAGGTAGACTCGTTTGAGTGTAAGGAAATGAGGACGGGCCCAGGCTTTCTAACGCCACCCTCGGTCACGCGGAAGACGACCTGGCGCTCGCCTAGCGGGAGTGAAAACTCCTCGCTGAGGACGTCACCGCCGACCAGAGCGAAGACACAGGTCGCGAGGAAAAGGTGGTTGGGAATCATTCGGCAAGACTGGGATAACGCAGGTCGCCGGCTTGGTCTAGCCGGATTAACTCATGATGATTTGCCTAAAACGCAGTCGGGCCGCGGAAATGCAAGGCGCTGATCGATCTTCTCCACAGAGGTAGCCACATCTACTTCGAGGACGGAAATTGGGCGGCAACGCAGCAGTTTCGCGGCTTCGCAAGTTGTGGGTGACTCTTTCATGTTTATTCAGGCAAGGCGGAAACAGGCGAGTTGGGCATCGGGGGGCTCCTGAGTCTCTTTTTCGGCGAAATGATCGCAGCGCGGGAACTCCATCTGATACGCAGCGAAACTGCCCAATCTTAGAGGGGCGTTGATAGAGCCTCTCAAGGGGAGTACGAATCTCTCGGTGAACAGCCGAGACGGCTATTCTCCCGTCCTTTGATGGATCGTGCACCAAATCAACGGAAGTATAGCCGTCCTCGGCTGTCTGCAGAGCCTGAGCGAGGAAAAACGCAGAGTGAGGTCCCGGAGTTACGCAACTCCGACAATGATTTTTCCACCGGTTGGCACTGGAGACTGAGACAATCGTCCTCTAAATTCGGACGACTTGATGAAAACCCCTCTCACCTACATCTGCGCCGGTCTGCTTCTCAGCAGTCATGTCGCCGGGCTTGTCCGGGGTGAGGAAGAAGACCCAGGAGATCTCTGGGTTCGGGCCTACGGATGGATCAGCACGGCGGAGCGTCTTGGCGAGGCCGAGCAGTGGCCACTTTCGATCGCGGCCCACATCGAAGCTTTTCGCAGCATTGGTGAAATCGAAGCGATTGCTCCGGACTTCGAGCCCGAGTTGATCGCCTTTCGAGCCGAGAAAATCGAGCAAGCGATCGAAGAAGCGAGAGAAGAAATGGGGGCTGGGGATCACGACGTGATGATGAAATTCCTCGACGTGATCGAATCGATCAAGCAGGGGGAAAAGCTGCGTTACTCCGAAGAATATGAAGCGGCAGCGGCCGAGATCGATTTTGCGCGCAGTCTTCTCGATGAGATTTCAGAACTTCGGGGCGAAGGGTTTCGCCATGCCGTGAGTGGCCAATACCTGCGCATTGATCAACACTCCAATTATCTCAACAGTCAGATCCTGCATAAAGAGGCGAGCCGAGTTCTTGCAAAGATCCCCGTGGATAATGGTGATCTTGGCACGACGGAATTTGTGAAATTGACCGATCTCCCGAAAGAGAGCGATGCGATTGCGATGAGTGCATCACTTTTTCCGCCCTGGGTTCCCGAGCCGGAGGAGCGCGGAGAGGCAGCCGCTCCCGAGCCGGCCTCCAGTGCAAACGAGCGATTTCAGTCGGTCATGGATCGAGTGCGTTTTGGGTCCGCGGATCGGTCTGGCAAAGGAAGCGAAGACGCGCCGATCGAGGCGAACGAAACAACCGGGACAGAAGGAAATCCATGAGCCGACAAACCCTGCTTTCGCTGATTCTCGTCTTTTCGATTCTTTTGGCCGTGATCGCAATCTACTTTGCAAACCGGCCCGATGAGCCTCCACGAGGGGGCGATCTGGTCGAGGTGAGTGATACTCCTGCTCTCCCACCAACCGAGGCTGAATCCGAATTGGCTGAGTCCGATCTAGTCGATTTCGCTCGTGAATTGATTGAAGCCGGTCCCGCTGGAGGAGTCGATTCCCAACTGATCTACACCGGGCAGGATGTGATCGAGGTGATCGGCCGAGATATTCAAGAGAGTAATGATGGCAGCCTCTCGGTTTCGGGCTTAGAGCAGCTGTCCTTCGCCAGTGGCGACTACATCAAGACGGATCCGAGCGCTACTCTAGTCTACGATGTTGAAACCGGTGAGCTGACGGTGACGGCTGAGACCATGGAATTGATCAAAGCCAACGCCGATCAGTAGTCGCGGAAAGGACCGCGCGGTTCAGTAGCCTCCATTTTGCTGAGCCATTCTTTGAAGGCAGATTCAAGCTCGACGGTTTTCTCCGGGTCGGTTTCCGCCCGGTTCTCCTGCTCCGCAACATCGTCTTCGAGATTGGCCAAGTGGGTGGGTCGATCTCCGGTTCTTACCCATTTCCAGGATCCGACCCGAGCCGCGCATTGATCCCGGCGTTTCCAGAAGAGGGTGTTTCGCGGGCTCGGCGCCTCGACTCGCAAAGCCGGCCACCAATTGTAGCCATCGAAAATGATATCGTCCGGCAGTTCGTCGTCAGCCGCCGCGACAAAGCTGGGG
>JBCCBR010000543.1:0-2659 GCA_039033935.1 Verrucomicrobiota bacterium | reverse complement strand
CTGCCATGGGTATTTTTTCGTTTTCAGGTGCAGGGAGATACGACCTGTCCCCAATCGTCCGCCGTCCCGTTCTGCTTCGAGGCGGGCCTCACAGCACAGCGGCACGGTTATCGCCGACCGGCTAAGACGGCGTTCCCTGCCCGTTCGCCGCACTTTCGACCTTTTACTTTTTACCTTTTACGCGCCCACAGGGCGCAAAAAACCAGGGAAGGTGCTGGCTTCCTCGACGGGTCTCATAAGCCTGTTAACGCGGGTTCGATTCCCGCCCCTGGAATC
Organism: Verrucomicrobiota bacterium; assembly: GCA_039033935.1. Lineage (GTDB taxonomy): Bacteria > Verrucomicrobiota > Verrucomicrobiia > Verrucomicrobiales > DEV007 > Arctic95D-9. The sequence goes on along the minus strand of JBCCBR010000543.1, from coordinate 2,383 downwards.
TCTGTCCCAGTAGTGTAGTGGCTTAACACCTCTGACTTTCTATCAGAAACCCCGAGTTCGATTCTCGGCTGGGATGTCTTTTCGGCAGTGAGGTTAGCGAGATACTTCGATCTCTAATCGCCTGGTCGCGGGTTCGAGTCCCGCCTCTGCAGCTTATTGCAGAGTAGCTCAGTGGTAGAGCAGGAAAAACTCGCCCCATTTATACTCCGAAATTCTTTTAATCCCGAATAAGTCTCCCGGTTCGTCTAACAGTCAGGACGTCGCTCTCTGAAAGCGAAAATCGCAGTGCGAATCTGCGACCGGGCATTTTGATTCTGAAGCAGTGAGCCACGAGTTACTTCGTTATAGGAAACGCCATATACTCGTCGCATTTTTCTCTTCGAATCGATCTTCACATTTTTGGGGAAGTAAGCACTGAGATACTTCGCCTGCGAAAGGGCTCAAGACACTGCCAGATCCTGATGCGAGTTGGCAGCGCATCACCAGTGAGGAACCCACCGCGCTTCGCAAGACTTGCGGTGAGGAGCGGGTTCGACTCCCGACGTCCATTCTCAGGGCAACTTTCTCCCCAGAAGCAATCCTCTGCGGAAAGCATTCCGCAGCAGTAAACCCAAAACACCAATGAAAGGAGGTCATCCCAGCCGATGAAATTCAATCGCACTAAATCTGCCGCAAAGCGGCCAAACATGATCAACTTCGCCGGAGGTCAGGCCCACGGCATCTCCGCGAAGCACGAGCTGATCTCGATCTTGCTGACAAGCTTTCTGCAGGATCAGTTTTACCGGCGCGGCGACGCTACGGCCAATAGGCTCTCGCAGCTCGTTGCCTCAATCCCTGACAAGCGTTTTGTCGCGAAAGCGGCCCTGTATGCGCGGAAAGAGGCAGGGATGCGCTCTGTCTCTCACCTTGTTGCAGGCGAACTAGCTCAGACGGTGAAAGGCGAGGAGTGGACAAAAGCGTTCTACGACCGCGTCGTTCACCGGGCCGATGATGTGACCGAGATCCTCGCTTACACACTCGCGGTCCACGGGAGGCCAGTTCCAAATGCCCTCAAAAAAGGCCTCGGGATGGCCCTGGCCCGCTTCGACGCTCACCAGCTCGCGAAATATCGTCGCGAAAAAGCTGCGCTGAAACTGGTCGACGCAGTCAACCTGGTCCACCCGCCTCACACCGAGGCGATTGGCGCTCTGGTCGACGGATCGCTCGCGCCAGCTCAGACCTGGGAGACGAAACTCTCTCAGGCAGGCCAGGAGGCCGAGAGCGACAAGGAGAAAAGCGAGCTCAAACTCGCGGCCTGGACAGAGCTGATCGTGAACCGGAAGATCGGATACTTCGCACTACTGCGGAATCTTCGAAACCTCATCGAGCAGGCCCCAGGGCTCGTCGACAGCATTATTCCTATCCTCACGGATAGAACAATGATCCGTCGATCGCTCGTGATGCCATTTCGCTTTCGCTCGGCGCTGGACGCCGTTGAAGCGATGGCCACCGCCCCTCGACCGGTCAGGCAAAAAGTAATCCGCGGTCTTAACCGTGCAGTCGATCTCTCGCTGGAAAACATTCCCGCCTTTCGCGGGGATACCCTCATCGCGATGGACTGCTCAGGCTCGATGATCGGGAAGCCGATGAAAGTGGGATCGCTATTCGCAGCGGCGCTTTACAAGTCGACGCGAGCTGATCTCATGCTCTTCAGCAACGAGGCTCGTTTCGAGTGCTTCAATGCCAGCGACTCGACGCTCTCGATCGCCCAACGCATCGAAGGAAAGGCCGAGTGGAACGGAACAAACTTTCACTCGATCTTTCGCCGCGCCGATCGTGCCTACGATCGCATCGTGATCCTGTCAGACATGCAGGCATGGATCGGACACTGGACTCCCCGAGCGGAGATGGACCACTACGTGAATCGAGTCGGAAAACGCCCACGCATTTTCTCATTCGATCTCGCTGGATACGGTTCGCTTCAGTTCCCCGAAGCCGATGTCTACGCGCTGGCCGGATTCTCCGAGAAGACGCTCGAAGTGATGCGTTTTCTCGAGGAAGACAAAAGTGCCCTAATCCGCCGGATCGAAGCGATCGATCTGTAAGCAAGCACCCACTTTGGGTAGCCAACCATAGCAGGTGGGCTTGATCTCAGTCTTTGAGGTCAATGCCCACCTGCATTTGACGATACCAAAATCTCCCCCAACACTCCCGGTTGGTCTAAAAGCTAAGACATCGCTCTTTGACAGCGAAAATCGTGGTGCGAGTCCACGACCGGGTATCTACGAAAAGTCAGTCTCGTGATCTCCCAACCACCCAGAGAGCACCTCCGACCACGATCAATCCGATGCGGATGACCCATCCCACGGTTGTTCCCCAGGTGTCAATCCAAGCCAGGATGATT
>JBCCBR010000542.1:0-2668 GCA_039033935.1 Verrucomicrobiota bacterium | reverse complement strand
CTCATTTCGAAAGAGCAGCGGCGCAACGGATGGAGCGGCACAACTTCCTACAATGGGTGGCCAGTCAGTGGTGAACTGATCCAGGACTACCTCAACCAAAAGAACGGTGGCTTCAACGATCTCGCCTTTTATCTCGAGGTGCAGTCGCGTGACACCGACGGCAACTTCTGCCACCACGGCTGGGGACATGGCTACAAATTCGTCGATCGGTTCAACGAATCGATCAATCGTCATGGAGGTCAGCGCCAGACTTCAAAAGCGGTCCCTCTGATGCTGGATGAGCTCGCCCGAGCAATCGGCGATCGCGACTTTGAACCGCTCGCATTTGGCGTTTACGACCTTTTCAACAAATATCCAGCAGGTGGCCGTCTTGAGCTGCTCTCCACCGTCGATACCGTGGCCGAGGCCGGAGGCGAATCAGCCGAGTTGGCTTTGTTTTTCGGGGATATCGGTCGCTTCTTCCTGCTCGCGGCCAACCTTGATACGGTATCAGCGGGGATCAAAGCGAAGGTCCCCGAACCCGACCGCTGGAGAGAGCGGGCTCTCGCCACGGTTGGAAATCCTGAGCGCGTCGGATCGCAGCGAATGCCTCTCGCTAATCTCTACGCGGACCGTGGCCTCGCTCTGGTCGACGAGCCTCTCGCCCTTGAAATGGGAAGAGCGGTGGCCGATGCGATGGAGGCAGATCATGATTTCAACGGTTGGAATCTGCTTCACACCTTGCGTGCCTTCGTCGAGATCGAGCAGCACCCGGAATGGGAAGCGATTACTCGCCGCATCGTCGAGGGCTGGTGGGAGAAAAACCGTCACAATTCGGCTTCCCGAAACACTGGGAAAGCCTTCGATCCGCTCAGCAGTGTGATTTTCGCGGCGCTCGATATCGAGCTTCGGCTCAATTCCGAGAACGTCTGGTCGAACTACCGCCGAGAGTTTGGCGATACCGTCCTCCACAACCCGACCTGTGCGATGCTGCTGGTCGAGCATGGGCACTGGGAAGACGCGACCGATATGTTGCAGACGCAATTCCGCAAACTCGACGCGAATCGTTTTTACAAAGAGCCACGCTACTTCGAGACCCGCCTGACGCGGGAAAGGCTCAGTCAGGTCGACCAGTATCTGGTCAACCTCGAGAGTGATGAGTCACCCGATCTTGCTGCTTTCGCTCGTTGCCTATTGCTGGCAACACCAGATCCAAAAGCCGCAATCACTGCGGAATATCCAGAACCCTGGAAAGGTCGAACCGGGCGCCTCCTCGGACTGGCGAATCAGCTCAAGACCCACAAATGGGGGGAGCAAGCTTTCGCCGAAGCCTCCTACACCCAACTCGCGATAGACCCACAGGCGGCACGTGTCTCGAGCGAGGCAATCGGAAAACTGATCGCGACGAGAGACTACGCCCGACTCATTGGGAGCAATAACTACCGCACCATCGAGCTCGGCATGCGCTTACCGGCTGCCTTTGCCACCGCACAAATCATGGCGGGCGATACGGAGGTGATGCTCGACATCTACGATGAAATTCGCCAAACCAAGACAGGACGGTCGCACTATCGCAATGAGGCTTACGAGGAACTTGCCCGACGCTTCTACGAATACGTGCAGAGGCGCGCCTTTACCCTGACCGAGCAACAAAGGCTCGACGTTATCGAAGTCTGCCAGTACTGGCTCGAGGACTACGGAACTCACGACAATCACTTCAACGATCACGAGTTCGTCGCTACAGTCTGGGTGGCCATGGTCGCCTGGGCTGGCCGAGAAAAAAAGAGGCCGATGAGTGGCTCGCTAACCTTTCTACAGTGAAGCGCGATCGAGTTGTGACAAGTCTGCAGGGGCACCTCGCTTGTGTTCTTCCGAGTGTCTCTCAGATACTGAAGTCGGGCGGGGCAAATCGGGCTTCGAAAGAGATCCGACAGCGCGTCGTCGCCTACTACTTCTCTCATCCGGTTATCAAAGGCGGGTTGGGTCGAACCGAGACTGCGAATCGGGTCTACGAGGAGATGGTCAAACGCGGAGTTTTGACCCGCGACGAATTGCTCGAAATAGCGGATCAACTCCACAGCCGCGATTCGCGTAATGGTCGCACCGCATTTGAGCTCGCGAAGCAGTCTCGTGCCGCTGGCAATCGCGAAGAGGCGCTGCGCTGGAGCCAGACTGCGGTGGATGAGCTTCCCCCGAAAACTTTCGCCTTTCGAAGAGTCGACTTCACACTCTACGCCGCTGAAGATCATCTCGCCCTTGGTGGTAAAACCGCGGCGAAAGTATTGCTGAGCGAGTTGGAGGCCTCGCCGACAAATCCGGCTCAGCAAGCGAGATACGATCGGGTCATGGCAGCGGCGCAGTGATCGCAGGGCGGATGCCTAGGCTCCCTCTGCCCTCTGTAGATTGGCATCTTACCAAAGTCGCACAGCACCACCCATCGAACGCCAAGCTCCGCCCCGCTTTGAGAAAGCGCGGCTACAGCAACACGTTTGGAAGCGTCCGAAGCCTTGGTTCTGGTGGCATATCTCACTCAGCGATACACCTCTCCAATCACCGATCCCAGAATCTGAAATCCGCGCTCCAGCACCTCGATCGGCTGTACGATTTACCTTTGAGGGAAGCCTTAAAAGCATCTTTTCCTAGCAAATTCTTTGTTGTTAGGAACCCTATTTTGTGAAAGGCATGAATG
>JBCCBR010000541.1:0-2669 GCA_039033935.1 Verrucomicrobiota bacterium | reverse complement strand
TCCTTCGGTGGCTTTGGCGGATGAACACTCGCAGCATTTATTCACCCTTCCAGATCTCCTCGTCAATCGTCGCTTGCCGGTCAATATTTGGCTCGCGTCAAGAGTGCAGCCATCTTCAACCGCTCCGTTTTGAGGATTATTTCACGATTAGCCAGCGATTGATCGGCAAGACGGCGCTAGTATCTGCAGACGAGGTAATTTCGCCGCGATAGTGTCTCCACTTTTGGCTCCCGCAGGCCCCATCTCTATGCTTCAATCAGGGACTACGATGAAGCCACTCCTCGTCTCTCTGCTCGCTTGCCTCTGGAGCTCTACGCTGCTTTCGGACCCAGGCTCCTTCGAGCCCTCTCGTCTCGATGCCCCAACTCAGCCCGCCAGCAATGGCTTCGTGATTGTCCCGGCCGACTCGATGACGGCCGAGATTGACATTGTCTCCAGTGCTGACACCCAGGAAGCTCAGATTCAAGATCTGATTGCCGCTCGCGACCAGCTCAAGGAGAAGCTCACCGCGATCGATACTCTTTTTGAATTCCACGATACGGTCCCTACCTTTCGGGAAGTTGAGAATGTCGCCGGTCAATGGGAACCGAGCGCAAATTCGATCACTGTCGAAGCAGTCTATGGGCTTCCTGAAGATCCGCTTGCGCTGGTCGAGCGCGTCGCCGCAGTGGTGCGCGAGATCGAGGCGACGGAGCCAGAGCGATTCAAACTGAAAATGCGCTCGATGCGTCGCACTCTGGTGTCGGCTGAGACCAACCGACAGCCGATCATCACCAAGATACTCGGCGAAATCCAATACCTGGATGAGCTCGACTCGGAGCAGTTCATCGTGAAGCTCGAAGGCTTTGAGAAGCCACTCACCGTAGCACCTTATGGCGTCGGGCAGTTCGTGGTCTCACTTCCCTACACGCTCACGATCGAGTCGAGCACGAGCCAGCGAGGAACGGATGCAGGTGTTCTGGTAGACTGAAGCGTCGGGCCGGCTTGGCTGGGAGGCACTCTCGGTCGAGTTTCCCTCGACAAAAGAAATTTTCAGACCGAGACCATGTCAGTGATAGCAGCGGTGCGCAAAAATGGAGTGACTGCGATTGCCTGCGACGGCCTTGCAAGCCTTGGCTCGCTGAAGATACGATCCGACAACTGCCCCAATACCGGTAAGCTGGTGAAAACCGATACTTGGATCGCCGGTGTTGTTGGTTGGGCAGTGATGCAAGACACCCTGGAGCATTTAAGCCACTCAAAGCCAGAGCTTTTCGATTTCTCATCGCGGCAAAAGGTTTTCGACACGCTTCTGCGAATCCAACCAGTGCTGGAAGACGAGTATTTCCTGGAAACGAAAGAGGACGATGAGCAGCCGGTTTCGTCCAGCCAACTCACCGCACTAGTTGTGACGCCGGATTCCATTTTCGAAATCGAGAGTTATCGCGCTGTATTTCAATACAACAAGTATTGGGCCGTCGGCGCTGGGGACCGATTTGCTTTAGGAGCTTTGCACGCTCTCTACGACACAGTCGACGATGCAGAGGAATTGGCCCGAAGAGCTGTAGCAGCCGCCTGTTATTTCCACAATTCCTGCGAGCTGCCTGTTGACTGCGAAGCGTTCAGGCAATAGCCGCAACTAAGGTTGAAGCTCGCAATTGCCGGTTTAATCAACCGGCTTAGCAAATTACGGCCCGACGGGAGGATACATCCGCTATGAACCTCGAACGCAGCAGTAAACTCTTCACAGGATGTCGGGTTACCTCACCCTTCCACTGACACAGGCTCGACTATTTCGTCGGCACCCCCGCCATCGTCAGACTCGACCACCTTGAAGGTGAGAAATTTGTCATCCTTCTTGTGAGTGACTTTGACCTTATCACCTGGTGAGACATCTCCGCGAAGGAGGTGTTCTGAGAGTGGGTCTTCGATCTGCCGCTCAACTGCCCGACGCATCGGACGAGCTCCGTAGCTCGGGTCGTAGCCTTCTTCGATTAGGAATTCCTTAGCCTTCTTGTCGAGCTTCAGCGTGATGTTCCGCTCAGCGAGGCGAGAGAGGACAGTCTTCACTTCGAGCTCAACGATTTCGACAAGATCATCTTTCTCCAACACGTGGAAGACGATCTTCTCGTCGAGGCGGTTGAGAAACTCAGGTTTAAAGACCTCTTTGGCGCGACCGATGATTTTCTCGGACATACCCTCGTGATTTTTTTCTTCGCCGCCATCCATGGCCCCAAAACCGAGATTGACCTGACGCTTGATCAGATCGGCTCCGACATTGGAGGTCAGAATGATGATTGTGTTGCGGAAATCGATCTTGCGACCAAGTGAGTCGGTGATCATGCCTTCCTCAAGAATCTGGAGGAGTAGATTCATCACGTCGGGGTGAGCTTTCTCGACCTCGTCGAAAAGAACCACCGAGTAGGGTCGGCGCCGCACCGCTTCGGAGAGCTGACCGCCCTCTTCGTATCCGACATAGCCAGGAGGCGACCCAATGAGACGGCTGCTGGTGAATTTCTCCATGTATTCCGACATGTCGATCTGGATCAGCGCGTCGGGATCGCCAAACATGAAGTCGGCCAGATTTCGGGCGAGGTAGGTTTTTCCAACTCCAGTCGGCCCGAGGAAAATAAACGATCCGATCGGACGGCGTGGGTCCTTCAGATCGGCACGACTGCGACGAAGGGCTT
>JBCCBR010000540.1:0-2675 GCA_039033935.1 Verrucomicrobiota bacterium | reverse complement strand
CCATAGGGAGCGCGGGTTTTCCAACCCGCGAAATCTGGAGCGCGGGTTTTCCAACCCGCGACAGACCGACCACTTCCCAGAGAACGTTACCACTCGCAGATAGAAAGTAAGAGAGGGGCACCACCCGTTTCCGAGACAGACAAGCTAACCTAGCGGGTTGGAAAACCCGCTCTCCATAACCTCGCGAACCACCAACATCCAACATCCAACATCCAACATCCAACATCCAAGCCCTTCTCATTGCGATCGCACTTATCGCGCTGGCTTGCCTCGCGGCTTGGTTTCGATTTGCTGATCTCGATCGTCAGCCGTTTCACGCAGACGAAGCCGCGACCGGTGCCCGCTCGCTTGCCGACCGGCTCGACCCGGCAGGGAACGGCTACCAATTCGATCCGGCGCATCGGCACGGCCCGCTCCTCACCGCGATTGCTGCTCCCTGGACTCAATTCCGGGCCGAGGGAGAATGGGAGACCTTCCGCGCCACGACCTTGAGAGAGGTCTCTGCGCTCTGTGGCTTACTCGCTGCGCTCGGTGCTGTCGCTCTCGGTCTTGGCTGGCTGCGGACGCTTGCGGCAGTCGCTCTCGCCGCGACCTCACCTCTCCTGATTTACTACTCGCGGCTTTTTCTTCACGAGCCCGTGCTACTTGCCTGCGCTATACCCGGCCTCGCCGGGATATTACTATTTTTACGTAAAAACCACCTCTGGCCCGCAGCCTTCCTGCTCGGTATCGGAGTTGGCCTGATGGCCGCAACTCGGGAAACCGTCGTCATCAGCCTGATTGCCTGGACCATTGCGGGATTCGCATTTCTCTATCGCGCACAGGACCCACTAGCAGGCCCATCGCCACAATCGAGGTTCCGGGCCGTCTTCTCAGACATCCGGGTTCTTGCACTTCCGACCGCGACCGCAGCGATCCTCACCCTCCTCATCATCTTCGGGTTTTACAGCAATGGAGGCAAAAACCCCGCCGGATTTCTCCGCTTTTTCGAAACCTACTTCGCCTACGAGACCGGGGAAGGGCACGACAAATCGCCTGCGTATTACGCAAATCTCCTAATCTGGCCAAAGCACCTCGTCGCCCGCTGGTGGAGCGAGGGAGCTATTTTCCTGCTATCGCTTTTGGTCTACCTCGACCGCAGCCGCGGCTCGATCTCCCTGACTGGTCGCTTTCTCTTCGAGGCCGGCGTGATCCACATCCTGATTTTCTCGCTGTTTTCCTACAAGACACCCTGGCTCCCCTCACTCGGTTGGCTCCACCTCTGCTTCGCTGCCGGTGTCGGCGGGATCGCGCTGATTTCCAGGATTCGTCAGTGGGGCACGATTTCCGCGACCGTCGCCGCCGCTCTTCTCACCCTGGTCCCCTTCTGGCATGCCAAGCAAGCAAAGCTGGCCGCCTTTCGTCTGCCATCCGATGGCCGCAATCCCTACGCCTACGTCCCAACGAGCCGCGATGTGCAAACGTTAGGCCCGTTCATCGCCGGTCTGCGCAAAGCATCCCCCGAGCATGGCAGCGAGCCGGTCGCGGTGGTTGGCGCTGAATATTGGCCCCTACCCTGGTATCTCCGGAATCACGAACCGATCGGCTATTGGCTCGACCTACCCGAAAATGGGGCCGAGTTTCCCATCCTGGTGATGCTGCCGAAGCCTTACAACAAGCACGTCTCAGCACTGGCCGAAACTCACACCTTCATTCCCAAAGGCCTGCGACACGAGACTCCGATCATGGTCGCCATTCGCAAAGACATCTGGGAAGCCTATCAGCAGCAGCCCTGAAACAGATGAGTTCCTCGACCCCGGCATCGGACTCCAATGTCCAAACCTTCGACTCCGAGGGGATGAATACTCTCTTCGCGGTGAGGACCCGGCACCTCGACGCCAAAACAGCCCGACGCCTCGCCGGCAATTGCTTCAACCGCCTCGAAGCGCTCGAGGCGCTTCTTAGCCGCTACCGTCACGATAGCGATGTGTCGCGGATCAATCAGCTCAAAGCAGGCGAATCCCTGCTCATCAGCGACACCACCCACACTTGTTTGCAGCGGTCGGTCGAGGCGACCGAAAGAACGGCGGGGCTCTTCGATGTCACCCTCGGAGCGCAGACCCGTTCTACTGGCGAATCCAGCAGCGAAACCACGACCCCGATCCTCGGGCAGTTGACTCTCTCACCGACCCGTCCCGAAGTCATCTGCAACGAGCCCGGTCGCGAGATCGATCTCGGTGGCATCGGGAAAGGCTTCGCGCTCGATGAAATGGCGACCATTTTGCTCGACCTCGGGGCTAGCTCCGCCCTTATCAGTTGCGGTGCCAGCACCCATCTTGCGATCGGAGAGGAATCCTGGCAGCTGAGTCTTCGGGGCGATTGTGAAAACCGTTCGATTGAATTGATCGATCAGGCCCTCAGCGCCAGCGGCATCGGAGAGCAGGGCGCCCATGTTGTGCACCCCGATACCGGATCCTCCCCCGACTACCACTTCAAGCGGGTCTGGGTGATCGGTCCCAATGCAGCGCTCGCTGACGCCTTTTCGACAGCCTCACTCATCATGGCTCCGGCAGAGTTGGACGATTTCGCTGCATCGGTCAGATCCGATGGTTTCGAAATTTACACTGAATCCCTTTCCGACAACACCCTCGCAAAAGTCGGCGGGGATCGTGCCTGAAAGAGCAGGGCACTCCCCT
>JBCCBR010000539.1:0-2676 GCA_039033935.1 Verrucomicrobiota bacterium | reverse complement strand
TGATCCAGAAAACTGCTCTTGCCGGCGCTGGTCTCAGCGTGCTCCCGAGCGGCACTCTCTTCGGCCAGAATACTCCCAGCAAAAAACTCAACGTCGCTCTGATCGGAGTCGGCGGGCGGGGGCGTGCGCATTTCGAGACCCTTGCTGACGAAAATGTGGTCGCGCTTTGTGATGTCGATCAGATCAAGATGCAGCCTGGTGTGGAAAAGTTTCCCGACGCCAAAATCTACAGCGACTGGCGCGAGTGCCTTGATCACCCCGATCTCGATGCGGTGCTCTGTTGCGCGCCGGATCATCATCATGCCTTTATTTCAAACTGGGCGCTGGCACGCGATCTCCACATTTACATGGAGAAACCTCTCGCAATCACTGTGAACGAGTCGCGGGTCGTGAGGGACGCCTACATGCCCAAAATGAATCAGCTGGCGACCCAGGTCGGGATGCAGCGTCATGCCGGGCCGAATTTTAACCGTCTCCGCGAGATGGTGCACGATGGCGTGATCGGCGATCTCAAAGAGGCCTATGTCTGGGGCAATCGGCAGATCCCCCGTGAGCGCTACCTGCCTGCGACTGGCCCGGCGCCTGATACGCTCGATTGGGACAAGTGGCTCGGGCCCTCACCGGAGCACCCTTACAATCCTGGATACATTGCGGATCGGGCTGGTTGTCTCGAGTGGAACATGTTCTGGGATTTCGGTGTTGGCCAGATCGGCGACATGGGCAGCCACACGATGGATCTCGCCTGGAATGTGATCGACGCTGAGCTTCCCACCTCAATCGAGGCGTCCTCGCCAGAGGCGTTCAACCCCGATGTCACACCTGTGAACCTGACCGCCTCCTACATTTTCGAGGCGAATGACTGGCGCGATAAAATCCGGGTGACCTGGTTCCAAGGTGGCGCGATGCCGAAATCTCCGTCGAACTGGATCGATCTCAATAAGATCGGCCACGGCGTGATGTTCAAGGGAACGAAAGGCTTCATCGTCGCTGACTTTGGTAGCCGCCTCGTGATTCCATTCGGCAACACTGCCGACCTCACCTACTACGAACCACGGGCTGAGGATGAGTTGCTCCCCGAAGTCGGTAATTTCCAGAAGCAGTGGACCAATGCCTGTCGTAGCGACAATCCATCTGATACCGCCTGCAATTTCAAATACAGCGCTGATATGATCGAGACCATGTGCCTCGGACTGGTTGCGTTTAGAGCGGGTGGTCGCCTCGAGTATGATGGCGCAGCCGGGCGCATCACCAACAATGAGGAAGCCAATGCCTACCTGACCAAGCCTTACCGGGACGAGTGGCCGATCCTCGGTTGATCTGGCTCAGTAGCGGGAGAATTCGTTCTTCTTCGAGATGGCGCCGCGATCGTTTGGTCGCGGCGCTTTTCTTTGATCCGAAGTTGCCATTTTCGAGACATCTCCCGCGAAGATGGGGATTGCCCGACTCATCTCTCATCTTGTAAGCTGGTGTTAGTGTTGAAACAGAGCCAACCCACCCATCTCATGAGCAAACAGAAATCACGTCGGAATTTTCTCAAAAAAGGAGTCGGAGCCGCTGTCGCTCCTCTCGTCGTCCCTGGATCAGTCCTCGGTCTTGACGGCGGCGTTGCCCCAAGTAATCGGATCACGGTTGGCGGAATCGGTCTTGGCCGTCGTGGGCGAAAGGTGCTCGAGGGATTCCTCAGTGAGTCGGATTGCCAATTCATTACCATTGCAGATCCGCAGCGTGAGCGGCGCGAAATCATCAAGCGGCTCGTTGATCGTCACTACGTGAATGAAGACTGCACCACCGTGCAGGACATGTATGAGGTCTTCCAGCGCGACGACATCGATGCGGTTTTCATTGCGACCGGTGACCGCTGGCACGCAACCGCCTCGATCATCGCTGCGAAGCATGGCAAGGATGTTTATTCAGAAAAACCCTGCTCGATGACGATCCAGGAATCGCAGGAACTGGATGACGCGTTCCTGCGATACGGCAGAGTTTTCCAGGCGGGAACTCAGAGGCGAAATGTGGAGAACTTCCGGGTCGCTGCTGAAATCGCGCAGAGCGGGAAACTTGGCAATCTCACATCCGTTCACGCCGGCATCATCAAGCTGGAGGCCGATGCCCCGTGGCTGCCGGAAGAGCCACTCCCGGACAAGGCTGAGATCGACTACGACCGCTGGCTTGGCCCGGCTCCATGGCGCCCCTACAACAGCGAGTATGTCATTCGAAGTCGGTGGCGCGGGTATCACGGCCTCGCGACCGGTTACAAATTACTGGAGTGGGGCTCCCACACGATTGATCTCTGTCAGTGGGCGGCCGGCAAAGATGGAACCACGCCGGTCGAATACGAAGCGATCGACGACACCACGGTGCACGCGAAGTATTCCGACGGACTTGAGCTGAAAATGCGCCTCGCTGGCTTCAATGACGAGGGAGACTGGCAGCCCGGATTGGGAAGCTGTCCGATTCGATTCGAAGGAGACGAGGGCTGGGTCGAGGCCGGTGATTTCTGCAAAATCGCAGCAAGCGATCCGAAACTTCTCGAGGGCAAGTCATGGGACCCGGAGATGGGTGGGACCGACTCGACTGCCCACGTCCGTGAGTTTCTCGACTGCGTCAAAAGCCGTGGCGAGACAGCCTGTAATTCAACTGTGGCTCGTTTTGGCCACATCGCTGGGCATGCCGCCG
>JBCCBR010000538.1:0-2678 GCA_039033935.1 Verrucomicrobiota bacterium | reverse complement strand
GTTGCATTCGCGACCCACCTTTTGGAAGCAGGGGTAGATTTAAGAACGATTGATTCGGCGACTCCGCCCGTCGCCTTACCCTTCGGGCTCCGCTGCGCTGCGTCCAAGACACCTCCAACCTTCGGTGTCTTTCAGGAACTCCTGGGCCATGACGATATAACCACGACCGAGATTTATCTGCATGTAGCGATCGGCGCGAGTGGACTAGGGGTCCAGGGTCCACTCGATCAGCTCGAAATGAGCTCCGCCGTGAGTGCCTTTGAGGAACCTTCCCAAGCCATGCCCGAAGAACTTCAAATGCCCGCGGCAGCCGTCCCGGGGATTGCTGCCTGAGCTACCCGGTTGCTGAGATGTGTGCGCTTTCCAACCCACCGCAAAAACCCCTCCGTGCCTTGGTGCCTTCGTGTGAGCTTCTCCAGACCCACCAACCATTCCCACAAGCCTCCGGAACCCCCAAAAATCTCTGTGCCTCTGTTTGAGCCTCATCCGAAGCCACTCAACCCTCTTATGCCTCAGACCTAACCCTGTTGAGCCCTTGATCTAACCCTGCTAAATCGGGCGCTAATCCTTCGCTTGCCAGCAGAGGGGCGCGCCCGCTAGGTTTCGGGATGCTCCGATTGTTTTCTCTCGTTTTCGCGATCCTCACACTCTTGCACGGCTCCGGTCACGGCGACGATCGTCCCAACATTCTCTGGATCATCGCGGACGACATGTCGGCGCATTTTTCCTGCTACGGTGAAACTCTGATTGAGACGCCGCATGTTGATCGTCTCGCTGCCGAAGGTGCCCAATTCACAAAAGCATTTGTGACGGCTCCGGTCTGCTCGACTTGCCGCTCGGCGCTGATCACCGGAATGTATCAGACCTCGATCGGGTCGCACCACCATCGCAGTGGACGAGGTGAGCTGAAGATCACTCTTCCTGAGGGGATCGTCCCGATTCCGAAGCTCTTTCAGGATGCGGGTTACTTCACCTCGATCAATGGGTGGCCGACGCGACCGGGGAAACGTGGGAAGACGGATTACAACTTCGAGTGGAACGAGTCGACTTACGCTGGGAGCCATTGGTCGGAGCGAGCTGAGGGCCAGCCCTTTTTCCATCAGGTTCAGATCCCGGGCGGCAAGCTTCGCGGTGGGACGACGCCACAGACGGAGCGCTACGCGCAAAAGATCGAGCGGGAATTCGGAGCCCGGACCGAGGCGAGCAAAGTGGTGCTGCCGCCCTACTACCCGGACGATCCTATCTTGCGCCATGATTGGGCGGCCTATCTCGACTCAGTTCGGGAGACGGATCGAGTCGTCGGTGAGGTGGTCGCAGAGCTGGAAGAGGCCGGGCTGCTCGAGAACACGCTCGTGATATTCATGACCGACCACGGGATCAGCCACGCTCGGGGAAAACAGTTCCTCTACGAAGAAGGGATCCACGTGCCGTTGGTGATGGCCGGACCAGGAGTGACTCCGGGAACGGTCCGCGATGATCTCGTCGAGCACGTTGATCTGGCAGCTCTCTCCCTCGCTGCCGCACAAATTCAACTCCCTGAAACGATGCAGGGACGCGACATTCTTGCATCAAACTATCAGGCGCGTGAGGCTATTTTCTCAGCCCGGGATCGCTGCGATGAAACGGTCGATCATGTTCGCTGCGTGCGGACCGATCGCTTCAAATACATCCGGAATTTCCTTCCACAGCGTCCTCACCTGATGCCTTGCGCCTACAAGGATAAGAAGTCGATCTATATCACGCTGCGCGAACTCCATGCAGCCGGGCGCCTGCCAGAGCTGAGCGAGGAAATCCTTTTCTCACCAACCCGTGCGCCGGAGGAACTGTATGATCTTGAGGCCGACCCTTTTGAGCTGAACAACCTGGCTGAGGACCCGGCTTTCGCCGAAACCCTCGCGGAGATGGCGGCCCGTCTCGAGCAGTGGATGGTGGAGACAAACGATTTGGGACGCAGCCCTGAGTCACGCACGATGTATGACAGCGACATGCTGCCCTACACCGCAAAGCACCGGAAGCCAGGAGGCGACGCCAGGCAGCTTGAGGTGATCGAGAGAAATATCGCCCTGATGCTGGACTGGGCGGCGGCAGGAAAGTGAAGGCGGGAGCTCATTCCTCCTCAGTCATCAATTCGCTGCGGACATCCGGGCGCTCCATGAGGGCTTCCATCTCTCGGCTCACGTTTTCTCCTGAAGAACTGAGGTTGTTTCTCAATTCAATGATCTTGTTCCGAGACGTGGGCGGGTTGGTCACCGCGACCCGGAGGTATCCAGAGAAATCGACAATCGCGTCGGCGTAAGATCGAGTCCGTTCGTCAAGAAGCGGCCTCACTCGGTTGATCCCGGAAATAGCCTCAGCTAATTGATCCTTCGCGAATTGATCTTCCATCTGCAGATCATCCCCACCGAGGAAGCGGAGCAGAGGAGCTGCCTTGCGATCGATCGCGGTCATCGAGCCAACCAAAGTCAGCGGAATCGGAGGACGGCGCGTTGCCTGAAAGAGCAAATACTTCGCTGAGAGATGTCCGGGAGCGATCTTCAGTATCTCACTCAACTTCGCCTGGATCTGCTGATTCGCGAGCAGGGCTTGCCCGCGACTGCGAAGCTGATTCTGAATGGTCTCGAACTCATCAATGGCTTTCTGCAGCTCGGGGTCCCGAGCCGAGCGCGGCAAGGCGAGTG
>JBCCBR010000537.1:0-2679 GCA_039033935.1 Verrucomicrobiota bacterium | reverse complement strand
CCGCGCGGAGGATGCGGTAGTTGAGACTGATGTCAGTCTGAAGCGCTCCTGGGATCACTCGCGAGTATTGCTCGGTTTCGACAAAGAGGAGCGGTTGGAGACTGGATTCCTCTCCTTGCTTCTGCCAGACGATGTCAAAGGATTCCGTCTCTCCGAAGAAAAACGACAGCCTGGTCCGGTCGCCTTCGACTGGTTGAGTGGAGTAAGCGGCCCCCGGTTTGATTTCGAAGTCCCATCCGGTCTCTGGCAGAGTGGCTTCGAACTTCGAGACGCCAGCCCGTGGGAGATTGATGACGACTTGGTTTCGGCCAGCGCTTTGTGCAATCTTGGCGTAGAGGAGCAGCCGGATCTGGTAGTTGCCTTTACGGGGGAGCAACAGTTCGTAGCCGTTTTGCCCGAGATGGAGTGTGGCCTCTCCCGTTTCCGCCTCGGCAATATGAAGGCCTGCCTTGATCAAGGGGACGACCGCCCAGCCCTCGTCTTTGAAACTCTCGACTTCGAGCACTGCTTCGACGGCGAGAACCTGATCGTCCGCACCTTCAACCGTCGCAGTGTAGTTGGCCGAAGTGACGACTCCGTCAGCGGGCGGCTGCACTTTGACCTCTTCCTGTTCCAGCGTGAGTTCGTTCCAGAGGTCGAGGAATTCCTTGTAGGGCAGGAAAACGCCGCGGCCTTCTTCTTCAAACAGCTTCTCGAGGTCTTCGTAAGGCACGTAAACCGAGCGCTCGCTGCGGACGATGGTGGGTTCAGCTTCGGTGGCTGAGTCCGACGGAGTGGTCTGGCTAGCTGGAGGAACAGTGGGGAGGGAGTTGTCGGCGGAGGGTGTTACCTCTGTGGTTGATGCAGTAGCGTCAGGTCTGATTTCGGTAGAGGGAGGCTCCTGCGAAAAAGCGAGGGCAGAGCTGACGAAAATGATCGCAGCAGTCAGAGAAAGTGATCGGCTCATGGTGGCAGGAGATTGCTCGAATTCAGAGAAACCAGGGCGAGGTTAGACCCGATTCTAGAAGCGAGTGTCAGCCGAGTGTAAAGGAGTCGTAAGGAAAATGTAAAGGTTCCGCGGACACATGAGATTGGTAGGAATCTGCGTCCTCGCAGGTCCGTTTGGTTTGGCGTGTCGATGCAGCGATTTCGTCCGAAATCGAACGGGTGGCAGAAAAACGGCAGGCGCCACAAGCGGTCGACCGAGGACGGTCAACCCTACCGGTTCCAGTCAAGGCCGGTAGGGAACTGCGTCTTCGCGGGTCCGTTTGCTCAAGCGCGTCCGAATGTTTGGATCTGCCGTCTTGATTGGCTGATACCTACGACGGCAAGCACGGCGGCAACCGATTTACCCTTCCAGCAGATTATCATTCTAGCACGTCAGAGGGAAGTCGAGTTTCTACGAGAGGGGACTCGTCTTGTTAGGTGAGAAAAGAGCAACAAATGATGCGCTCGCCAATTCCTCCGGTGATGGAGGACCTTCGCTCTCTGATCCGCCGTTTGGAGATCGCGAGGCGACCCAGTGCTTCCCGCCTGACACGTCGCTTCGGTCACTCAGGCTGACTCGCCGCGAGTCTCGCCGCCATATTGAAGAAGCCCGCTGCTGTAGCTGTCGCCGAACGAGGCCCGTAAGCTTGCGACCTGAAAGATCCCTGAGAGAAAGTCGTATTTCGTCAGAGAAGACAGCGGGTGGATGAAGGCGGCGTAGACGATGTCTCCGCTCACCGCGTAGCGTCCGTCCAAAGCGCTGTGAAAGTTCGAGCGCAGCATGGCGTCTTTTTCCTCGTCGGTGACTTCAGAGAAACTCTTGATCGGTGTGATCAGCCGCATCCGGTCGTGAGCTTCATCGTAGACGCACGCGATCGGGATGCCCTCGACCACGAATTCGATGACTGAACCCTCGACGACGATTTTATCTTTGGCGACTTCCCGCAGAATCGACTCAAGCTGAGCCCCATTCATCGGGCCTTCTTCGACAGCCGCGATGCCTTCTTCTTCTTCGACGCGTGGAGCTGGCTCGGCGTCGGATTTTTCCGGGAGCTCTTCGTCGACCGGGAGATCGGCGGAGGCTTTGGGGCCGGAACCCTTCGGCGCTGATCCTTTCGGTTCGGACGGCTCAGACGGCTCGTCAGAGTCTGCCGGCTGCTCGGTGGTTGTCGCCTCAGGTGGCTCTGAGGTGCCTTCGAGATCACCCGCGTCGGGCGATTCATTGCAGCTGGCGAGGGCAAGAGTTAGCAGAAACAGGATCAATTTGTTTTTCATGCAGGTGCGGTCGGATCTACCCAATCAGGGGCGGACGATCTCGTGAAAATTAACTTACAGCTACTCGGGATTCAGCTGGAAAGCTGGCGCTACAAATTCCTCCGAAGGCTCCAACGTGACGCGAGATGGGATTTTGTCCATCGCACCAGTTCGGAGAAACTCGAGCAGCGTGTCCCAGACTTCTGGTAGCTGTTCCGCAATCGGTGCGAGCACGCCATGACCTCCTTGTTCAGCGATAATGGTGTGACTGTTAGGGAAAAATGGGGCGATTTCGTAGGTGTTTTCGACTGGCGTCGAAATGTCCCAGTCGCCCTGAGCGAAGACGACAGGAATGGGGTTGATGCCCGGACTGCGAAAGTCGTCGCCAACGTCTTCACTGGGGCAGCGTTCGCGGTCCGAAACCAGGCAAAGCCGACCCCGATTTGGCGGGATTTCGGT
>JBCCBR010000536.1:0-2694 GCA_039033935.1 Verrucomicrobiota bacterium | reverse complement strand
GCTGATGGGTCTCGTTGAAGCGGTAATTTTTACCAACACCGTCGACGACCCATTTCGCGACATTGACTCCATTTGGCTTGTAGAGAAAAGCGGTTCGCAGTGGCATCCCGCTTTCGGTCAGGGCGAGGTTAGCGGCATTTGCAGCCGTAACTTTACTCGGCAGAAAAGTCTCGAATGTAGGCAACGCTATGCCGGCTCCGAGTCCTCTCAGAAAGGTGCGTCTATTCGTTTTCATCAGCTTTGGGTGTGGGCTTGTTGTTTGGACGTCTTTGGTCACGAAATCGCTCGATCATTCGAGCAGGCTTCCGTCTCCGCGGCGTTTTTGAAATGCGGGACTTTCGACAAGGCCGTAGATAATTTGCTTCAACTGACCGCCATCTTGACGCGCTTGTTCGACGATGTGATCGATCGTCGGTGCGTCGTAGAACTCGACGCCACGTCCGAGGGCAAAGGTCATCAACTTTTCGGTGAGAGCGGTGAAGAATTCCTCCTGCTTCGCCTCAGCAAGAATCATGCTGAGTTCTTCGGCATTGGTGAAGGTCTCTCCGGTGATCAGTTCACCTGCGGTATCGATCGGTTTGCCACGAAATTCATCCTGCCAGGCCCCACCAATATTGTAATTCTCGAGGGCGAGGCCGATCGGGTCCATCCGAGCGTGGCAGCTCGCGCACAGCTTCTGTTCGCTGTGAGCGGCAAGAGCTTCACGGAGTGTGAGAGGTTTACCCCTGTCGCCAAGCGAGGCTTCGAGCGGGGGGACGTCTGGTGCTGCGGGGGGTGGGGGCGTTGCGAGTAGGTTTTCGAGGACGAATAGCCCACGCTTCACTGGCGACGTGCGTGTCGGATTCGAGGTCACGACATGGAAACTTGCCTGCTGGAGGATGCCACCGCGGTGGCGCGCTTGATCGGGTGCGAGGTCGACCCGTCGCATTTCGCGACCGTCGATCCCCTTGAGCCCATACCACTCGGCGAGGTCTTCATTGAGAAAAGTGTATTGCGCAGTGAGCAGCTCTGTTGCGGGGCGTTTTTCGCGAAGGACATGGGCAAAGAGCAACTCTGTCTCGGCTCGCATCGCTTGGCGCAACCGCCCGTTGAACTCGCGGCGGGCGTCGCGCGAGCTTCGGATCTGAGCCGCGACCCGGGCTTCGATGTGAATCGTCTCGACATCCCGGGTCTGGAGCCATTGACCGACAAAGCTTTCAATAAAGCGATTCGATCTTTGATCGGCTAACATCCGGTCGATCTGCTCGCGGAGCTGACTCCTCAACTGGCCGGCGGCGGCCAGCTCGAGCAGAGTTTGATCGGGGGCGGACAACCAGAGAAAATAGGAGAGGCGCGAGGCGAGTTCGTATTCGTCGAGGGTCTCGACCCGGTCTGGATTGTCAGGATCGGGCTGGAGCTCTTTCCGCATCAAAAACCGAGGGCTCACCAGCATCGCGGTGACGGCGTGGCGGATCCCATGCTCGAACTTCATCCCCGGCTGCTCATCCTTGGCGCGCGCCAGCTGCACGAGCCGATCGATCAACTCGGGCTCAACAGGGCGACGAAACATCTGCGTAGCCAGTCGAGTCAGGATTTTGAGGCGGTAGGTGTCGCGCTCATCCTGGCTGTCGGGAGGTGGACCTTCGGAGAAGATTTCCCGGAATTCCCAGGGGTAGTCTTTTGCGCTGCCATCAAGTGGACCCCGGTAACGAATGCTCTCTACATCGACGAAGAGCCTTTTCTGCCCATCTTTGCGAGGCTGGTCAGGCGTCATCGAGAGCCAGAAGCGATGGGAATCGCCCTCCTTTAGCCAGGCCTTGCCGCGCGCGACGATCTCGCGGGCGTTGTCCCAACCGACTTTTCGCTCGAAGAGCTGCCTGTCATCGACGCCAAATCGCAAGATACCAGTCTCTTCAGTGGCTTCGGCAGAGCCGCCGATTCGAAAATGAACGCTCACCTCATGCTCTCCGTCGTGATCAATCCAGCGCTCCCCTTCGAATCGACGCTCTTCATCGAAAGGGACATACCCTAGATGGTGTTTTTCGGAACGAGTACTTTTGAAGGTGCCGAGATTCATCCACCAGGTCACAATTTCCGGCCCATCCACCGGCACTGCCTTGGCCGCCACGGTCTCGGCCGCTTCGAGATACTTTTCCATCAGCAGCGGAGAAATACTGAGAACATCTCCGATCGTGTCGAACCCATACCCGGTGTCGTCGGGCGGGAAAAAATTCTGCGAATCGAAATCGACCGCGAGGACGTCTTTGACCGTGAAACGATACTCTTCGCGGTTTAGCCGACGCATGGTGACTCGGCCAGGATCCGGGTTTTCCCGATCGATTTTAAACACGTGATCCTCGATGAATCTGAGCACGTCTTCTTTCTCAGCCGCGGCCAGCTGCGGTTTGTCAGCGGGCGGCATCAGGTTGGCGCGGATGTTTTTCCAGATTTCATACCAGACGTCGATGTCCCCGAGCTGGTCATCCAACGACTCGAACTCATCCATCGCAAAGTCGCCCTGGCGCGAGCCATCGCCGTGGCATCCGTAGCAGGAGTCGATCAAGATTGGTTCGATCTTGTCGAGGAACAGAGTCTCGTGCGGAGCCTCGGCCCACACTGAAGCGACCTGCTTTAGCAGGAGACCAGCGGTCATAAGACCGATGAACTGACTTTTGCGCATGGATGTGGAAGCGGCGTAAACCTCGCGTGCCTCAT
>JBCCBR010000535.1:0-2700 GCA_039033935.1 Verrucomicrobiota bacterium | reverse complement strand
TTTCACAGCGAAGTCCAGGCGATAAATCAGCAGGAAGACGGCGGAAGGAGTTTTTCAACAGTCTCATAGCACTGGGGAGCTTCTCTCTGATGGCAACGCAAGCTCAGCGGGACGAAATTGATTCAAACCGGGACCGGTCGCGAACTGACGCAAGCTTTTCAATTTGTGACGCTCGTTTTCGATTCCGCAACGCGCCATCAAAGCTCGAACCAAGGTCCGCTATCAGGAACGTCAGTATCGCGCTGAGTAAGGCAAGATGGTTTGCCTACGAAGAGATCGGTGCCAACCCGGCCCGGTGTTTTTGCAAGGGGCCGGAGCGAAGTTGGGTGCGATTAGCCTGATCTGGCTGACCTGCTCTTTCAGTCTTTTCGCTGAGGGAGCAGAGACCTGCGAAAGCGATACCGCGCCGAGCCCCCAGACTTCGAGCTGGACCGAGAACATCGCGCGGGACCTGGCCCCGCGTTTTGTTACAATTCAGCGCTTCGATCTCGATGGCCGGATAGAGGCAACCGGTTCTGGAGTGCTTCTTTCGGACCAGCTCGTCGCTACCTGCTTTCACACCATTGACCGGGCGAGAGCATTTACGCTGACACTCTCCACCGGCATCGATCTCTCTCCTGAATCGGTGGTCGCTTTTGATGAGGAAGCCGATCTTGCGCTGATTCGGGTCAGCTCAGTCCCGCACGACCTCGCTGGTGTCGAAATCGAAACCTCCCGCATCAATGTCGGCCAGCGCCTCGCTGCGATGGGCAATCCGAATGGTGACCCCGGCTACTTCGTCGAAGGAATCGCTGCGGCAATAGCGGCCCCGGAGCTCCCCGGAGACTTGATCCCCCTTGCGATACCGGTCGAGCCGGGCAGCAGCGGAGGTCCCGTCGTCAACACGGAAGGCAAACTTCTCGGTATCATCTCGCTGAAAGACTTGAGCCGGCCCGGAATCGGATACGCGATCTCCTCGGCAATGATTCCGCAACTGATTCAGTCCGCTCAACCGATACCCTACCCGGAGTGGATCGAGCACTCCGTTCTGGATTTAGCCCGGTGGGAGCCCGACCTGGCTGAGGACTGGTTTCGCCGGAAAGGCCGCATCCACTTGTCCGAAAAACTGAGGCCGGGCCGGGGCGTTCGACTTTGTCGGTCTGTAGAAACGCTTTCGAAACCGACCGACGGGACCGAAGAGCGGCCGATTCAGCTTTTTACGGACGTTCAATCCCACCCGGAAGGTTCTGCCGGGATTGCCTTTGGGGAAATTGATAACGATGAGATCTGGCTCTGGTCTGTCGAACAGGGCGAGAAGCTGGCCCTCGCTCGAGTCGGAAACATCGGTGAATTCCCAAAAGTCGTCGAGCGGTTCGAAATCCCGGAATCGTTTCGGTCTGATTGGATTCAGATGAAAGTGATCGTCTCAAGTGAGCAGATTTCTTGCTACATCGGGGACGTGCTCGCACACCGAATCGATCGAAATGATGATTCGGTGAGTCCGATCTGGGCGGGCCTGCAGGGTTCTCTCGGTCACCGGGCCGAATTTCGAAACTTCGCGAGTAGGGCCGCCAGCGTCTCGACCGGTGCCGCGAGCCCAGGCACTCACCTGCAGAGCCGACAGGCTCTCTTCGATCTCGCGCAAGAAGTTGCCAACCTGAGGCAGGAGGCACAGGCGAGTCGGATCGCGGAAATCCAGGGCGAGCTCCTAGAGCGTCTCAACGGCGAGGCGGCATCGCTCCCACCGCGCAGCTTACTTGATTTTGGCTTTTTGATTACGAGCCTTGATGATTGCTATTTCGAGTTCGCCGCCGTTACCAGGCAATCGCACTCGTGGCAGAAGGAAGTGTCTTCGAGTTTCTCCCGAAAGGAACAAGCTCCGGCTGCTTCAGAAAGCGAAAAGCAGACCAACCACCACCGCAAGCTGGCAGAATCGATCCGCGAAATTTTTATCGAAAAGCTTCGGATCGAATTCGATGAAACTGATGGCCAGGGCAGCAGGCTTGCGCATGATCCCCGTCGGCTCTTCGAAGATCGAGCCGCTTCCTCCTTTACGCTCCAGGCGCTGATGGTCGACACTCTCAGAGGTAATGGGTTTGAAAACGCATCAGCGACTCACTCGCCACACTTTGTCATTTTTGATGCCGACTGCGGGACAGACGAGGCGTTTTTCCTGAATGTGAGCAATGGTTTCGTGCAGACCCTCAGAGATTTCACGACTTCACCCTGCCAGCATAGCCTCCCGCCTGAGCATGCCGCCGCAGTCGCAGCCGCCCTCACTCCTCAGTCCGATCAGGCATTTCTGGTGCAGTGGCTCTCGGCTTACAAGGACACGATCCCCGAAGACACCTGGCCTGAGAAGTTGACTCCCTTTCTCGAAACGCTTGTTGAGATTGACCCCGCGAACTATGCCGCTTGGACCGAACTGACCCTCGTTGAAATGAGTTCGGAAAGCCCTCAAGGTGGCTCGGGAAGCAGCCTCCGACCGAGTCTGAGCGAGCTGCTTACAGTCCACGCCGCGGAAATCGACCCTGATCGCGTCATGAAGATATTAGAATTTCGCGGCTTGAATGTGCGTCGACTCCTGAATAACTTTGGCACAACTACCAATCAGTCAGTGGGGTTTAAAAAGTGACTCCATGTGCCAAACCAAATTCAACACAGCATAGAAGTTATGAAAAATACCCTGAAATTCTTCGCACTGTCGGCTCTCGGGCTCCT
>JBCCBR010000534.1:0-2724 GCA_039033935.1 Verrucomicrobiota bacterium | reverse complement strand
CGGAGAACGGAGAACGGAGAACGGAGAACGGAGAACGGAGAACGGAGAACGGAGAACGGATACAATCCATGCGGCGCCCACGCCGCACACATTTTCTTTTCGCACCTTCGCACCTAGTCCGACGGACGAGAACGAGGACGAGTTAGCGAACCACCCTCCAACTTTTCACCTTTTACCTTTTACCTTTTACCTTTTACCTTTTACCTTTTACAGCGCAGCAAGCGCTCCGAGGGAAACTGATTGCCGAAGCAGTCGTAAACCGCTCTGTTGAAAACATGGCGAGCGAATCTTCGGCAACCAATCGGCTTTTTCTTCTCGATGGCATGGCGCTCGTGTATCGGGCTCACTTTGCCTTGATCCGGAGTCCTATCTACACCTCCCAGCGCTTCAACACGTCTGCGCTCTTTGGGTTCACCAACACGCTGTTGGACTTGATCGAAAAGCAGGCTCCGACCCACATCGGGGTGGTCTTCGACACCGATCATCCCACCTTTCGGCACGATCAATACCCCGACTACAAGGGCACTCGCGAGGATATGCCGGAAGATCTCAGCCTCCAGCTACCCCACGTCAAAAGACTCATCGCAGCCTTCAACATCCCCGTGCTCGAATGCCCGGGATGGGAGGCCGACGATGTCATCGGCACACTTGCAAAACGAGCCGAGGGGCTTGGTGACTTCGAAACTTACATGGTCACACCGGACAAGGATTTCGCCCAGCTGGTGACTGAAACAACACGCATTTACAAACCCGGCCGTCAGGGTTCCGAAGCTGAAATTCTCGATCGTGCTGCGATCTGTGAAAACTGGTCGGTCGAAGATCCACTCCAGACAATCGACATCCTCGGACTCTGGGGCGACACCTCCGACAATATCCCCGGAGTTCCCGGCGTCGGAGAGAAAACCGCCAAGAAACTGATCGCCCAGTTCGGCTCCGTCGAGAAATTGCTGGAGTCGACCGACCAGCTCAAAGGCAAACAGAAAATCAATGTGGAGGAAAATCGTGAGCAGGCTCTGCTTTCCAAGGAGCTCGTCACGATTCGGACCGAAGCTCCGATCGAAGTCAGCTTCGAGGATCTACTGATTACCCCTCAGGATGACGAAGCGGTTCGGTCGCTGTTGGTGGAGTTCGAGTTCAACGCCATTGGGAAGCGCCTTTTTGGGAAGGACTTTGCGGCTGGCCGAGGCCACAGCACTCAGACCAATGATTCGGGGCAACTCTCGGCCGATCTTAAAACCATCGCGGACTTCGATAAGGACTATCAGACCATCAGCGCAGGCGATCACAAAGGTCGGGACGCCTTGCTCACGAAGCTGTCGAGCTTGGATCGCTTCTGCTTCGATATCGAAACCGATTCTCTCGATGAAAAGACAGCCCGTGTCATCGGACTCGCGTTTTCGTGGGAAAAGGATCAGGGCGTCTATGTCGAGATTGCCTCAGACGATTCCGGCCAGGAATGCCTCGAGGCCTTCGCTCCCATTTTCGCGGACGAAAAGACAACGAAGGTCGGGCACAATCTCAAATTCGACATCGGAGTCCTCCACTGGAATCGACTCCCAGTCGCTGGACCAATCTTTGACACGATGCTGGCTCACTCTCTGATCGAGCCCGATCAGCGCCACAAAATGGACTACCTCTCCGAGTCGCTCCTCGGCTACACCCCGATTAAGTATGAGGATGTCTTCGGAGCGGATGCCGAGAAGAGCGGTCAACTCAATCTCTTCGATGAGTCCGAGATGTCTGGGGGGCCGGATCTGGAGCGAGTTGCCGAGTATGCCTGTGAAGATGCCGACATCACTTGGCAGCTCGCCGAAACCCTCGCCGAGCAAATTGAAGAAAAGCAGCAAGAGCGAGTGTTCCACGAGATCGAGTGTCCTCTTGTCAGGGTGCTCGTCGAAATGGAAGCCGAAGGCATCACCCTCGACACCGCAGCGCTCGCTGAAACCGGTGAGACGCTCGGAACTCAGATTGCGACGCGAGAAGAGGAGATCCATCGAGCTGCTGGTGGACCTTTCAACCTCAATTCCCCGAAACAGGTCGGGGAAGTTTTCTTTGATAAGCTCAAGCTCGTCGAAAGCCCCAAGAAAACGAAAACCGGGCAATACAAAACCGACGAACAAACCCTGACATCTCTCGCCGCGAGCCACCCGATCGTTGCTGACCTGCTCGCCTACCGTGAGGCGGCCAAGCTGAAAAGCACCTATGTCGACGCCCTCCCCAATTCAGTCTTTGCTCAGACCGGTCGCATTCACACGACCTTCCATCAAGTGATGACCGCGACGGGGAGGCTCGCCTCGAACAATCCGAATCTCCAGAATATCCCGATCCGCTCCGAGCAGGGCCGCGAAATTCGGCGGGCTTTCGTCCCGCGAGGAAAAGGGTTTACTCTGCTTGCCTCCGACTACAGCCAGATCGAGCTCCGAGTGATGGCTTCGCTCTGCGAAGACCCGGCCATGATCGAGGCATTCCAGGAAGGGCAGGATATTCACACCGCGACCGCTGCCCGCGTTTTCGGCGTCGAGCCAGATGAGGTCGTCAGTGAGATGCGCCGCACCGCCAAGATGGTCAATTTTGGGATCATTTACGGCATCTCTGCCTTCGGTTTATCCCAGCGACTTGGCGGTGAAGTCTCTCGGAGCGAAGCCGGAGAAATCATAAAGGCCTATTTTGATCAATACCCAGGTGTTAAAGCCTTTCAGGAAAAGACCATCACTCAGGCGCAGG
>JBCCBR010000533.1:0-2725 GCA_039033935.1 Verrucomicrobiota bacterium | reverse complement strand
GCCGGTTTCTTCCTTCAATTCGCGCTTCGCGGCGACAACGAGTGGCTCTTCTTCCTGCAGGGGGATATCTCCGGCCAGACCGGCTGGCAGTTCGATGACCCGCTTTCCGACCGGAGGCCTGAACTGTTCGACGAGCACGACGCGCTTATCATCCGTTTCCGCGAGGATCGCGACGCAACCCTTCGCGTTCGACCGCGTTGCGTATTCCCAGCCCCGTGCAGTCCGGCACAAATCGATAAATCGACCGCTCACAAGAGTCTCGATCTCTTCCGACTCAGACATCTGAAACTCTCGAACGTTTCCGCGAAATCATCACAGAGCTGATCCCAGGGTGACTTGACCGTCCTCAACTGAGACATTGCCCATCTGGAGGAGAGCAATCCACTCATCGTCGAGCGTGTCGCGCATCCGCAGGAAGACACCGATCAACGGCTTCACATTCATGGCACCAAGACTCCAGCGACCAACGGTCCAGTTATCGGTTCGGAAATCGGCCTTCCCACGCGTCTGGCTCACTCGCACCTCGGCCGAAGCGGTCACAGGTTGCCCAAAGATGCGGCGCACCACAAAGACTTCTGCTTCGTTCTTCCGGAGATCGATGAATGTCCCTTCGTATTTAAAAAGGGCAGACATCATGCCGCCTTGGTCTCCATCCAGCCGGTGGTTGATGTAGGCGTTGATTTCCTCCTCGGTATAAGTCGCACTCTGGCCACGACTCGTCATCATCCCCTGCACCTCAGCGAGCAAGTTGGGCGGAGTCTCGTCGGTTAGTGGATTCACCGGAAAGCCAGCTACGCCTGACATGTCGCGCGGCAGGAGCGCCCAGACAGCGGCGGCCAGCATCGCAACGGCAACGAGTGCGACCATCACAGTCATGAACGAAAACCCTTCGCCGGTGCGTTTTGGTTTTTTCTGATAGCGCGTGCCCGCTGGTCGTCGTCGTGCCGGAGAGCCCCCCGTGAGCGGGCGGTTGATCGGGGCCGCTGCTGGAGCCGGACCTGGTTGTTGGGCTGGATTGGTGATGATGGGCGGAGGAGGAACCGGGGCGGGTGCTGCGGCACCGCTCTCGTCATAGACTCCCGCACCGGCCGCTGAGGGAGCAGCAGGAGCCTCGTACGGTGAGGGGGTTGGCGCGGGTTGCGCCAGCCCAGCATTCGGATCGACGGTCGGCTGGGCCCCGGTGCCCGGGTAGGGTCCGCTGCTGTCCGCAAGCGCCTGCCCGGGATCTGCCGCCCCCTGCTGAAAAACTGTCGGGTCGTAGGCCTGTGGCGGCGCCGATTCGTCGTAAACTCCACCCCCAGCAGAAGCGGCCGGGGCTGCTCCCGGATCGTATACCGGATTCTGGGCCGCAGCATTTGGATCGTAGGCTGCTGGATCTGGCACTGCCGGTTGCTGGTAGAGACTCGGATCGACCGCTGCCGGATCGATCGGCTGTGCTTCTTGACCCACCTCAGGGTAGAGCGTCTCTGCTTCTGGCGGGGCCGAATCCGCAGCCGGTTGCGCCGGTATTTGAGGCGGGAGGTTCGCTTCAGGAACGGCTTCAGCGGCGGGTGGACTCGATGGACCCTTCCGTGGTGTCTTTGATTTGCGGCGGTGTGGTTTCATCTCGTTTCAGCGACGGGCACGATGGAGTCTGGATCAATCTCCCGATTTCGAAGCAGTGTTATTCGATTTCGGCGCAGGGGCTTTCGAGGAAGAGTCTGATTTTGACGATCCTTTGTCGGAGCCGGAAGACTTTTCGCTCCCGCTTGAGGATCCACCATCGGATTGAGTGCTATCAGCCTTGGCGGCTTTTTTGTAGGAGTCACTGCGATAGTCAGTCTCGTAAAAGCCAGAGCCTTTGAAAATAATACCAGCACCGGTCCCGAGGAGGCGCTTGACCGCTCCCGAACATTCATCGAGCGGACAATCCGTGAGCCGGTCGTCTTTCATCGACTGAAAGACTTCAAATTCGTGCCCGCAGCTTTCGCAGCGATAATCGTAGGTCGGCATGAGTAAAATTGAAGGCTGGAACAACGGCAGCAGCGAATTCGCGGGGCTGCCACAAACAAATGAAGAACGCCTCCATGCACTATGCTGGCGGCGAAGTGCGGTTCAATTCGATTTTTCCAGGAAATCAGGCTAAAGGCTTTGGCATGAAATTTCCCCCGGCTACGACCGATTTTGAAGTCTCTGTCGCCGATCTCAATGAGTGGCTCAGCTTACGGGAGCAGACTCCACTGCGTTTAGTCGACTGCCGGGAGGAAGACGAATTCGCTCTCTGTAAGCTTGAATCCGCCGAGTTTGCACCACTTTCCCGTTTCGCGGAAGAAGCCAGCGAGAGATTTGGCGGCGAAAATCCCGATACCCCCATCGTGATCTACTGTCACCATGGGATGCGATCGCTCCAGGCGACGATGTTTCTCCGTCAGCGCGGAATTGATCAGGTCTGGAGCCTTGCCGGTGGGATTGACGCGTGGTCAGTCGAAATCGACCCAGATGTGACCAGGTATTGAGGGCCGAAAAGCCCTCAGCGCTACCGAGAGACTTAAAAAAGGAGGAGCACTCTCCGATTGCCGGCGAGCAGCCGACTCAGTCTTCTGGTAACAGCAGGTAGTTGATCTCCACCACACCGGGGCACCAGGGCTCGATCCGTTGGCCGTCGAAGGTGTGAAACCGATAACCGAACGATTCGACTTTGTCGTAAACGGCCCGCCCGTGGGAAGTATCCTC
Organism: Verrucomicrobiota bacterium; assembly: GCA_039033935.1. Taxonomy (GTDB): domain Bacteria; phylum Verrucomicrobiota; class Verrucomicrobiia; order Verrucomicrobiales; family DEV007; genus Arctic95D-9. The sequence goes on along the minus strand of JBCCBR010000533.1, from coordinate 13 downwards.
GAGCGACTCATTC
>JBCCBR010000532.1:0-2725 GCA_039033935.1 Verrucomicrobiota bacterium | reverse complement strand
GCGATCGCCCCCCTCCGCGAAGGCGCCGGCGCCCCGAGCTACCCCGGAGGCGGAGCAGGGGCGTCCCTTGGCCCCTCCAGTTGCTCCTCCCAGGCCGACTCTTCCTCAGCGAGTTTCTCTGCGATCTGTCTCTTGAGCTCAAACGCTTTTCCAAGCGAAGCTTCTACTTGGCGCTGAAGCTCGAACGGATTCAGTTCACGCTTCTGCCGACGGATCCAAGCCGCCTTCTTCCCGGTGATGCCCTCCCAGTCCAACAAACGATCTGCCGGTGTTTTAGGAGCGTCATACTTTTTTCGATACTTGCCCCCTACCCAGGTTTTCTCTGTCAACTTCATGACGGGGACGAAGAAGTTTTTCAGGGTGCACCAGCTTCGGTAGGCGTCGTTTATGGAGTCAAGATAATCGGGATCTCCAAGTCGCTCGTAGCCCAGAAGCTGGCGAGCATGGGTCCAGTTCTTTTGTTCGACCCGGGCGTTGTCGTTCTTGCGGTAAGGGCGCGAACGAGTGAACGCGACGGCTGGCTTTTCGCCTCGTTCCTGAAGATAAGAGACTAGGTGCCAATTCAAGAACTCGCTCCCGTTGTCGCTGTCGAATCCGAGAAGATCAAAGGGCAATGCCCCCTCAATCTCTTTGATCGCGCTGACGACGCCATGCTGCCCTTTGTTCCAAACTGCCCGACATTCGGTCCACTGGGTATGCACGTCAGTCAGATCGACGGTCCACAGGAAATCTCCCTCGAGCCGATTGCCACAGTGGGCGACCGTGTCTGCTTCAACGTAGCCCGGCTGCTTGATGTCGTCGTTATCGGTTCGTATGGGGATCTGACTTTTGATCAGAGTGCCTGGTTTGGTCCCACAATTGCGGCGGCGCGTCTCGGCCGCTCGCACGGGTGCGAGGAGCCGGTCGATGCTCCGTGCGCTAATGCTCTTGAGCCGACGCCGCAAGGGGTTGCCAAGTCGCCCGTGCTCCCGCTCGTAGTGAGGTAACCACGTTTCTATCATTGGCTGCAGCAATTTGCCACAGGGCTGATTAGCGGCGAGCCAGATCACTTTGAGGACCTTTCGTTCCTGTTCTCCGTAGACGGCTTTCCGTCCCCGGGTTTCGACTCGACCGACGGTGCTCCCGATGGGCCGATTCATCAGCTTAATCGCATGTTTGCGGGAAACGCTGCAAACTTCGGTAAGCTCATCGAGAAGACGACTTCTGCCCTCGCGGCCTCGTTGCTGATAGCGACTCCGCATCTTTTCGATGTATTCGTTTTTGCTCGTTTGGCTCATCTCGGATGGGGGCTCCATCCGGTGTCGCTTATTCTGGCGCAACGTAGTCGCAAGCTGAGAACTGTGTCTGAGCTGCGGGTGTCATTTATTTTGGCTCAATTCGCTCGAGCAGATGCCTGATAAATCCCGGCTGGACACTTAGGGCATTGCCATTAGGCTTTCGATAGCAACATGTTCGAGACACCTCTGCAGCGACTTTTTCTTCCTCTCCTCCTACTGGGCTGAGCTGCCCGGTATTGTGTCTTTTTCCAACTTTCAAACCTGCTGTTCGCGGGTGAATTGTGCCCACTTTTCTCAGACAAAACCCTACCCACCATGAAACCTGAAGCGATCCGAAAATATCGGCCCTTTCCTCCGGTGTCGCTCCCGGACCGGACCTGGCCGGATCGAACCCTGACCAAACCCCCCATCTGGTGTAGCGTCGACCTTCGAGATGGGAATCAAGCGCTTCCGATCCCGATGTCGGTAGAGGAAAAGCTGAAGCTGTTTGATCTGCTTGTGGGGATCGGATTCAAGCAGATTGAAGTTGGGTTCCCATCGGCTGCTGAGACGGAGTTCAATTTCCTCCGTCAGTTGATCGAGACCGATCGCATTCCCGAGGATGTCACGGTGCAGGTCCTGGTGCAGGCCCGTGAGCACCTCATCCGCAAGACCTTCGAGAGTCTGCGCGGGGTCAATCGAGCCATTGTTCACCTCTATAACTCAACTTCGCCACTGCAGCGCCGCATTACCTTCGGCGACGCGAGTCGTGATTCGATTCGTCAGATTGCGGTCGACGGAGCAGCGCTGATCAGGGAGTTGATTCCGACGCTCCCGGAGTCCGACATCCTGTTACAGTATTCACCTGAAAGCTTCTCGGATACGGAGCTGGAGTTTTCGCTCGAGGTTTGCGAGGCAGTCGTGGACGAATGGAGTCCGACCGCCGAGAGGCCAATCATTTTGAACCTCCCGGCAACGGTCGAGTGGACCACGCCAAACGTCCATGCCGATCAGATCGAGTGGTTTTGTCGGAACGTTAGGAATCGTGATGCCATTATTGTGAGTCTCCACACGCACAACGATCGAGGCTGCGGCATTGCCGCGACTGAGCTGGGAATGCTGGCCGGAGCCGATCGAGTCGAGGGGACTCTTTTTGGGAATGGGGAACGCACCGGAAACCTCGATCTGGTCACGGCTGCGCTGAATCTCAACAGCCACGGCATCGATACAGGACTCGACTTCTCCGATCTCCCGACGATTCGAGCAATCTACGAAGAGGTGACTCGGCTCACGGTGCCAGAGAGACAACCCTACGGCGGAGAGCTCGTTTTCACCGCTTTTTCAGGTAGCCACCAGGATGCGATCAAGAAAGGCTTCGATCGCAGAAGGAGCGACGTCGAAGAGAATGACGAGACCTACCCGTGGGGAGTTCCGTATCTCACGATCGATCCCCAGGATATCGGTCGAAG
>JBCCBR010000531.1:0-2729 GCA_039033935.1 Verrucomicrobiota bacterium | reverse complement strand
CTGATTGCTGAGCTGAAGCTCGAAGACGCCCTGCTCGACTGCTGCAGGTCGGTCCACTGGCTTGGAAAACGTGAGCCGCAAACCCTGCTCCGTAGCAGTAAGGCCAGTGATGGAAAAAATCTCAGGGTCATTGCCAGGGAGGGCAAAGAAGCCTTCGGAATTTCCGGCGAGGAGACGGCCTGAGTCCATCTGCACCACCGCATCGACCGCTGGTTTCCCGCCGATTCGGATCCAGCTTGCGACCGCCGATCTGACGCGAGGAGCGTCACCCTCTGTCGAAGCCTCGCCCACCGTTGACTGACGAATCTCGATCACTCGATTTTCTGCCGGATTGATCACGAGCCAGCCCGGTTCCCCAGCATGCTGCAGCGAGACCAGCTGGCTCGGAGGGGTTTCACCGAGCATTGCTTTGGAGAGCTTTATCCTCTCAGCCCAAGTGACATTCCCGATCGCCTCCGCATCGGATTCGATGTTAATAGGCGAGGCGGGCAGTGTCGCGAGCAGGTAGTGATCTCTGCTTTTGAGGAGAGCGCCAACTTCATTTTGACCGGTTACAGCCAAGCTTAAAATAGTATCGGAGGTCTCGATGACAGTGGTGACGTCTTCGGCGTCGGGATCCGGTAGAAAAGCAACGACGCGGGTCGGTGCATCGGCACTGATTGCTGGGTTGGAAAGGGCAAAGAAGACCGTCCCATCGAAATCGACCACTGGGCCTGCCGTGATGGTGACACCTTCGTCTCTCCCTATCCAGTCTCTCACCAGTGACTGAAAGAAATCGAGTCGGCCATCACCGTCAGAGTCAAACGACTGAGTCAACTCGTAGGGTGAAGCAGTCAGCACCGAGTAATTCTTCCCGGCAGCGACGCTGGCAACGGTGTTCAGCTTAGCTTCGGTGTAGAGGCTCCAACCGAGCAAATCGAGCTCTGGCGAAAAGCTGGCGAGAGCGATTTCTCCTCGCTTCGTCAGGAAGATCACGTTGGCTTCGTCGACTGCGGCAAGTGCCCGAACCGTGGGTGACTCGGGACGTGGGCCTCTCGCGACCACGTCAATCCAGGGATTCTCAATGGGGCCGGGGACACCCGGAGCCGGAGGTTCGCCCGGGCTTTCATTGCCATCAGGGGCCGCTTCCTCAGGTAGTTCCTGTGCCAGCCCCAACGTGGTCGTGAGGCAGAAAAGGGTGAAGAAAAGTCGCAACATGGGTCAGTGTCGAAACAGATCAGGACTCACTATCCGGCTGATCGCGGAGGCGGTAGGTGACAACGAAGGTGGTGTCTTCCTGAGGTGGGACTGTCAGAATATTGTCGCTCCAGGTGCCATCGGCTGACTCGATCCGATCTCTCCACAATTCCGGAAACAAAACGCGGACTGGCTCAATCGTCTGCCCCAGAGAAAACCGCTGTTTCAAAACCCGTCCACCCTCGTCGAGCCAGAGCCTTTCTTCGACCGCGAGGGTGCCGTGGGTGTAGAGGAATTCCGGCTTCCCATTGACCATCCGAAATCCAAAATACCCAGGCCGTCCCCATGAAGCACCCGCCATCGCCGAAAACGGAAAAGCTCCGCTCGCCTGCATCACATACATCGCCTGTTCGGTCTCCTCGGTGGCTTCGCCGCGGCTCGCCTTCATCGCCAGTTCGAGATCGAGCACCCCGATCAGTCGGCAGGAAGTCGGGTCCCAGAAAAAAGCGTAGCCAGCTTCGTTTGATCCAACAATGAAGACATCTCGCAGCTCTTGCGGTGCGCCGCTATCTGAGAGAAATGGGATGAGAGCGGTCTGATCGGTGAGAAAGTTCCTCAGGGTGCGCCGTGAAACATCGAGCCGGATTGGTGGGCCCGACAGCATATCGACCGTCGGATCGTCCTGCTCCCGATCAGTCGGCTCAACCGGGGCATCTTGTGCGGCGAGCGAGACAGCGAGTCCGAGGAAAGCGAGCAGGATTGGGACTGGCCTTTGTTTCATGGAAACTGAGATCGATGCATCAAGAGGAACTCAAGAGTCAGGCAGCCGGAGGAGAATCGCGAGTGAAAATCCACTGGTTTCCCTCACTCAGCTTGGCATTGAAACGGTAGCCCCCGCCTGAAAAAGCTTTGAGACCCTCCGGATCCTCGATCTGTTCTCGAATCATGAAATCGCACATCGCTCCTCGCGCCTTTTTTGCAAAAAAGCTCAACACGCGATAGGTGCCTTTTCTGAGGTCTTTAAAGCTCGGGGTGATGATTTCTCCCTTCAGCGCTGATTGATCGATCGCTGAGAAATACTCTTTGGAAGCCAGGTTGATCAACACCACCGATCCCGATGCTTTGAAACTTCGGTTGAGAGACTTCGAGAGGTTATCTCCCCAGAAAGTGTAAAGGTTTCTGCCGAGGGCAGTTTTCAGATCCGTTCCCATTTCGAGGCGATAGGGTTGGATCAGGTCGAGCGGACGGAGCACGCCGTAGAGGCCAGAAAGAATTCGCAGGTGTTTTTGGGCGAATTGAAAGTCTTCCCGACCATAATCAGCCAACGAAAAGTCGGTGTAGACATCTCCTTTGAATGCGAGGAGCGCGGCCCGGGCATTGTCCTGAGTGAAAGGCACCGAAAACTCTCGGTATCGCTGGAAATTCAGGTCGGCGAGGCCCTCGCTAATGCTCATCAGCTCTCGTAGCTGCGGCCGAGTCTTTTTGCGCAGCACACCGACCAGCTCTTCAGCCCGGTCGAGGAACTGGGGCTGGGTCGGGCGGTGGCTCGGTGT
>JBCCBR010000530.1:0-2738 GCA_039033935.1 Verrucomicrobiota bacterium | reverse complement strand
CGGTCACGGCCAAGGTCGCGACTGCGGTGAAGACGCCTTCGGCACCGGCTCCGGCAGGAGGCCCAGCCAAGCCACCCGTCAAAAAGCCGGGTGCCCCGACCGCTCCCAGTGTGGCGCGTCCCGCCGCGAGCGCTCCGGCAGCTCCTTCTGCGCCAAAGCTCGCTCCTCCTCAGGCAGGTGGAGCAAAACCACCCGTGGCGAAACCTGCCGCTGGTCCACCTGCTCCTGCGGTGAAACCTGCACCCGTCGCCAAACCGGCAGCACCCGCGCCCGGCGGTGGCGGACCGGTAGCTCCCCGACCAGTCGCGCCCGTTCCTCTGAAGCGCCCCGCATCATCGGATGCCGCCCCGTCGCCATCAGCCCCGACGATCCCGCTGCCAAAGGTCCCCGCGAAGGCGAAGTGATTCGCCAATTCGGGGGGGGACTGATGTTCCTTTCGGTCTGAAGATTGATCAAGCCGCGTCTTGGGTCTCGGATTATTTCGAGACTCGTGAGGTGCGGTAAGGTTCCGCAGTCACGGCTTTTGGCTGACTCGGCCTAGAGCTTGTCGGTGTCGGTGGCTCGGGTCTGCCAACCATCGATGGTCAGCTCTCCATTGACTCCGCACCGAAAACTGAGCGGCTTTTCCAAACCGACCGACTCACCTGTTTTCTCATTCTCGTAGCGATCAGTGTCGGTGACATTGATGAGTCGATTGTTTCGTACGGGGATTGCATAGCTCTCGTTGCGCCGAAGAAGATTCCGACCTTGTTCGATGCACTCGACGATGTTGTTGGCGATGAGAAAGGTGGAGAAATCGCACTTCGCGTGAAAACCGAAGAGGCCTTCGGTCCGAGGGGTGACCGTGGGTCGTGTGATGATGTGATTGTTCCGGATTGTCAGCTGGCTGTAGGGCTCGTTGATCCAGATGACTCCGCGTCCCGGATTGCTGACCAGGTTATTGTGAAAAATCGCCGGCCCTTTTGCCGGTGCTTTCCCGAAACCGGAGATCAGATTTCCGTGATCCTTCTTGGTGTCGAAATCGAAGAGGTTGTGACTGATCTCGACTCCGTTGCGGACGAATTCGATTGCGTAAGAGTTTTTGAAATAGTTGTGATGAATATGGAAGGTCCGTCCGCTCTCGGGGACAGGCCCTCCGGCATTTTTCGGAATAGAAACCGTCCCGTGCAGGATGTTGTGATCGATCTCGACGTCCTCATCGTTTTCGAAAGGGAGCTCGATCGAGAAATTCACCTCGATGGTGTTGTGATGAATCCTGCTCTGCTTGCCCTGACGAACCTTGACTCCGTAGAACTCGTTTTCCTTCTCTCTCTGGGTCCGGGTAAATCGGTTGTTGAAGATCTCGCTTTCTTTCATCCAGATCGCGAAGATGGCACCTCCGGTGATCCCTCCGTCGACACCTGGCTTGCCACCGCGTTTCCACCTGCCACCGGCATCGATGAACTCGCAGTCGTGAATCCTCGCTTTCCGCATTCGGAATGTCCGGATCCCCGACCAGAGCGTGTCTTCGATGCGGACATCGTGGATGTGTAGATTCGTGTTTGCGTTGCCGAAGATTGCTCCGTGCATCTGGGGTCCTCTCAGAGTCAGATCCGAAATGGTGATGTCGGCAGCCTTATTTTTGAGTCGAATAAGATAGGCATAGGTATCCATGCCTTCGGTTTTCATTTCCGGATCGGGTAGGGTTTTGACCGATGGCTTCCACGATTCGACGTGGGTGAGGATAGTCTTCCCCTTGCCGGCTCCCTCGAGTGACATCCCTGCTTTCGGTTCGAGCGGGGCACTCAGTTCGAAGGTGCCGGGTCCGATTTTGATCGTGGCTCCCTCCGGCTCGTTTTTGATGGCCTTGACCAGTTCTGCCACCATCGAGATCGGTTGGGAATGAAGGGGAGAAGCCAGGCTCAGCGTCGCAAGAATAAAAATAGTTCGAAGCATCTCAAAACGTTCATGGCACGGACCGGAGTCGCGAGTGGAAAGTTCGACTCATTCGAGTCAGTCGCCTCTTATGCGATCATGATTCGAGCCTCGTCCGATTCAAGGTCGTAGGCCGCTCAATTCCAGGCCTTGATCGACTCACTGCGGCCCTCATGCTTTCCACGAAGACCCCGCGAGGAAGCTGTCTGAGGAGGAGCTGGAGACGAGAGTTAACAGGGTTAGGTCGATGAGGTAACCCTGTTGGGTTTCGCTGCAACAGGTGAGATTTTGAAAAGAGATCGCGAACCTTGTGGCGGTGAAAAATCAGGATTTTTCTCCCACTTCCGGCAACTGAAACGCCAGCACGCTTCCTAGAATTCCCAGCACCGCGAAGACGAAAATGACTGTCGTTTGCCCAACCGTTTCGGCGAGCAGGCCGAACGAACCACTCATGAGAAGGACGAGCCCCATCAGGGTATTACTCACCGCGACGAGCCGCGCTCGGTTGTCGTCGTTCGCATGATCCACAAGGTAGGTTTTCCTCCCAAGCCTTATCCCAGTATGTGCGAGACCGATCAGGAAAAAGAGGAGACCATAGATCCAGAGTGCCACGATCCGATCCATTTCGATTTGAGAAACACGGGCGGTGAGGCATCCGATCAATCCGGCGCTCAGACCGGCAATAGCGAGGGCTTTTCGGCTGCTTCGATCAGATAGCTTTCCCCAAGTCGCGCCACTCAAGGCGGTCGCGAGACTGCCCGCGATCATGAGCACGCCCAGGCTGGCAGCTTTTCCTCCCGTTGCGGCGTGAGCGACCACCACGT
>JBCCBR010000529.1:0-2748 GCA_039033935.1 Verrucomicrobiota bacterium | reverse complement strand
CGGCACCCCGGAATCTGCGGTCTGAGGCGACTCAGGCACTCCGGGCACTTTAGGCACTTCGGGCGATTCTGCCGATGAAATCGGTTTTTCAGAATCGACCGGCCCCTCTGATTCGGTCGGGTGAGGAGGCTCCGGAGTGTTTGTGGTTTCGCTCGGGTCACTCATTTTCTGCTGGGGCAGGGGGTGCTGGCTCGACGGCGGGCGGGCTCACTTCGCCTGAGTCGCGTGGCGGTGAATCGGAACTGCCTCGGGTCTGTGGGAGTTCGCCGCTGAGGAGGATGACATGGTCGTCCCATTTAACTGAGCGATGGGTTTCAATCACCACTCCCTCGCCTCGTTCCAGTAAGGTGAAGAAGCGCCCATTCTGGTTGGCGAGAGATTTGATCTTCCGGCCGTGAGAGCCACTGAACAACTCGGTTTGTCCCTTCAGCCAATCTTTGAGATCTTCCACTTTGGCAGACTCCAGCGAGATGCGGGCGCCAGGGGCGGTCTGGGTGTTGGGGAGGCTGCGCCAGACCTTGCCAGCATGATCTCGAAAGAAAAAGTCGCCGAGAGCTTCTCCGAAATTCGAAGTCAATACCGGCTCCGTCCCGTCCTCCGACGGGGAAAAATCAATCCGCGCGCGGGTCGGGCGCGATTGGCGAGCGACAAAGCCCTGCTCGGATCGGCTCCGGAAAAAGTCGCCCGCGTAAGTGACGCCCTGAACCTGGTAAACGTTGCGCTCGGACCCGCTCAGGGAATTGAATCGACCACTCGGGCGCTGGACCGGTTGGAGATCGATTGGCGCCTCCGACTCAAAGCCAGGATCGAGCATCACCCCGGTGCGGCTGAATTGTTCCTGCAAACTGTAGAGTCGCATCTCATCAGGGTGAGCCTGGAGATCCGCAAAGGTCGCGCGGATACCTTTTCCGCCAATGCCGTCTTTCACCAAAATAAACAGCAGAATGAGCAGACAGGCCGAAAGCGAAATGATGGGGGTCGTCACAAAGAGCCGATGCCGTTTCCCCGCTTTCGCAAAATAGAAAAGATTCACTGGCGCGACCAGAATGGCGAATGCGAGGAGCAGCAGGAAAACGAAGGTGGGATTGAATTTCGCGATTCCGAATTCCTCAGCGAGCTTCCAGTTGTTCTCAAAGTCGGAGGCGAGCCTTTCGGAACGGGCACGACGTTTTGAATAGAGGTTGATGACGTCGTTCCCGAGTTCACTGCCGTTCCAATAGCGGATTTCGATGCGACCGAGACCATGATTCCGTTTCTTGAGATCCTCTGAGGTCAGCGCCGTGAGCGAGGCGAGGTCGAGGCTCTCCAGGGTCGTGTTTCTATTTTCGGCATAGACTTCGAGCTGACCACCGAGACGAACCCATTCGACGATTGCCTGGCGCTGCGCGATCGAGAGCTCCTTCCACGAGGCGAGGTCGAGCATTAGGAAATCGAGCGCGGTGTAGGCAATCCAGTTCTCAGAGAGATCTGCAGGCTCGAAAGGCATCCCAAACCGCTCGTTGCTGGAGCTCCGATTCTCGACTTCCTCATCGAGTCGGCTGAGACTGCGCTGGGCGAGGCGCTTGCTCAGCGCAATCATCGGAAAGTCTGAGTTGGTCCCAGTGCTGACGCTACGGTCGATCGGCTCGAGCCCGGCTGCGATGGCAGAGATGGAGATAGAGCGATAAGTCGACGAAGCAAAGTCGGGACTCAGCGGCATCAAGATTTCCCGTTTAACTTCTGCCCCTTCCTCAACTTCGAGGCGAAAACTCGTGCGGGTAGAGAGTTGGTAGCCGGCATCCTCGCGGAGGGTCACGATCCAGGTGCGCGGCTTCCCGGTATTGTTGCGGATCGTGAGATTGAGCGGCACCGTCCCCTGATTGAAAGCGATCCCGTAAACTGAGTCGATTCGGAAGGAGCTGTCCTCGTGCTTGCGATAGTTGTGGCTGATCGACACATCTTGAGCCTCGACCGCGGAGACCAGCACCACGGCGAGGAGCACCATCAGCGCCCCGGCGTGCATCGGATATCGAAATGTTGTCATAGGACGAAGGAAGCAGCGAGCGCCTCAGAGGGTCACGAAACGACGCCGTCAGCTCGACTCTTTCAGGGTGGATGGGAGATCGAGCTGCTGACGTGGCGTCGCTTCGACCAGTTCTGAAACGACGGCGGCATTGCTGCGGCCTTCGAGGCGGGCATCGTATTCGAGGATGACGCGGTGTTGCAGCACCGGGACAGCGACGGCTTCGACATCTTCGAAGCTCGCGTTGATGCGCCCCTCCATCAGGGCACGCGCTTTTGCGGCTGAGGCGAGGCCGAGGGCGGCACGCGGGCTCGCGCCAAACTTGATCTGCGAAGCGACCTCACTGGTATGGGTCGCATCGACGAGGCGGGCAATGTATTTCGCCACCACATCCGGTAGGTAAATGTCGCGCACTGCCGCGATCAGCGTTTCCAACTCTTCCTGCGTCAGCACCGGGGAAACCTGAGGTTCGACTCCCATTTCACGATGATTGACAATGCGTTCCAGCGTTTCGACCGGATTGCGAAGCACTTCGAGCTTGAAGAGAAAACGGTCGAGCTGAGCCTCCGGGAGAGGGTAGGTGCCCTCCAGCTCGATCGGGTTTTGAGTGGCGAGGACGAAGAAAGGGCGGGGGAGTTCGTGGGTCTCGCCCAGGACTGTGACCCGTCGCTCCTGCATCGCTTCGAGCAGGGCAGACTGAGTTTTGGGAGAAGCTCGGTTGATTTCGTCGGCGAGCACGAGATTGG
>JBCCBR010000528.1:0-2748 GCA_039033935.1 Verrucomicrobiota bacterium | reverse complement strand
GATCGAGGACGAGGTTTTTGAGAAACGAATTCGGAACCAGGGCCTGCCGATGAATCGGGATGACGCGGTGAATTTCTTCTCGTTTTGTATCCCACGCTACCAGCTTGGGAGGAGATTCGAAACGGCGACCATTATCCAGCATCCAGACGATCCCTTTGCTATCGCAGGTGATGCCCAGGACCGAGTCGAGCTCGACCGGAGCCCCCATCCCGCGGATGTTCATCGCCTCATTCGGAAATGGCAACCAGTTGCCTTTGCGGTCCAGCTTCATCACCGCGAATTGGGGATTAATGAACTGGTGGCACGAGATGATGATCTCCCCGTTGGGCAAAAGACACATCCCGCCAGGCGCGGTTGGGGCGTTGCCCGCTTCCGAAAGATTCTGCTCCCTGCCCCGATCAAAGACGTTGGGAAGAGAAGGTGCCTTGATGTCTCGAAGCCTCGGCCAATCCTGCAGGCCTTGGGCGAAGCAGACCTGGCCGACAGATAGAGCTGCTGTTGCGATCAGCAAAAGTTGTATTCTCCGAAAAGAGAAATCCATATTCTAAGTTACCAGATGGCGAGCGGCGCGATGTTTACAGTCCTTCGAACTTTAATGTTCGTCAATGATTAAGCGAATGTCTGGTTCTGCGGCATTTGCCTTGAATTGAGGGGGCCTCGAAAAACCTATCATACCGCTTTCACTTGCCAAAATGCTCGCCCGCTTCGTTCTCAAAAATCTCTCTAGCTATGGCTAGCGAGATTTTTGACGCCTTGCGGGCGAGCATTTTGACTGTGCGAAATTCGGAGATCAGTTTTTCGAGGTCCCCTTTAGAGCTGCGGGGAGAGGTCAGAGCAGGATTTCGGGGTAGCGCTCTTCTGCGATTGAGGTGCATTGCTTGCGAACTTCCTCAGCGCTGCCAAGCGTCGACAAACTCCTCGCAAATTCCTCGCACGAGGGACGATCGAGACGAGAAATGGCTCGTCGAGTTCGAAGCAGTTGGGAGGACCCGACCGAGAGTTCATCGATCCCGAGACCGACCCAGACGGGTGTCAGCAGCAAATCACCTGCCGCCTCGCCGCACATGCCACACCAGATCCCGGCACGATGAGCCGCCTCGATCGTTTCCCGAATCAGGCGCAAAACTCCAGGGTGAGTTGGTTGGTAGAGGTGAGCGACCCGATCGTTTATCCGGTCGACTGCGGTCGTGTATTGAATGAGATCGTTGGTCCCAATGCTGAAAAAGTCGACCTCAGCAGCGAGATGATCAGCGATCATAACGGCGCTGGGGATCTCGATCATGGCACCCAGTTCGATCTTCTCATCGAAGGCTATTCCACTGTCCTTGAGCTCTGACTTCACCTCTTCGACGATTGCTTTGGCCCCTTGCAACTCTTCCAGAACCGAGATAAACGGAAACATCACTCTGATTTTCCCAAAGGCGCTTGCCCGGAGGATCGCCCGAATTTGAGTGCGGAACTCGGCGTCACGGTCAAGACTCAGCCGGATACCCCGCCAACCGAGAAATGGGTTGGGCTCGGGCTCTTCGAAAAGATCCGGGCAAAGCTTGTCGCCGCCAACATCCACTGTCCGGATAATGACGCCATGCTCGCCGGTAGCTTCGGCAGCTGCTCGATAATTCGCAAACTGGTGGTCCTCCTCCCGCGATTTCAAATCGCGAATGTAGAAAAACTCTGTTCGATAGAGACCAATCCCATCAGCGCCAATATGGCTGATCGTGGGGAGCTCTTCTGTGAACTCGATATTTGCTGAAAGGATGATGCGATGTCCATCGAGAGTCACCGTCGGGGCCTCGATCAGAGATTCAAGTTCCGTGCGGAGGGATGTTTCCTCACGCTGGAGAGAGCGGTAGCGTTCCAAAGTCTCCTCGCTCGGCCGGATAATGACGTCGCCATGATACCCATCCACCAGGACGATGTCGCCGCTGGTAATTTCTTTCGGAATTTGGTGCAGCGCGACCACTGCCGGCAAATTCAGAGATCGAGCCATAATTGCCGTATGTGAGGTCGCACTGCCAACTTCGGTGGCAAAGCCGACCACCCGATTCCGATCAAACTCGATCGTATCGGACGGCGTCAAATCGTGGGCCATGATGATTGACCGGTTCGAGCTTTGATCCGGAGAGGGAGGGGAATCAAGGTCAACCCAGCGAAGATTTTTGAGGACTCGCCCCGCGACATCTTCGATATCGACTGCTCGCTCTCTAAGATAGGGATCAGCGATTTTGCGAAGTGAATCGACGTAGCGCTTCACCACCGAAAAATAACACCAGTCGACGACTTTTAACTCGTTCTCGACCGTGCGGATGACCTCGTTCAGGACGGTCGCATCCTCCAGCAGGAGAAGGTGCGCGTCAAAAATGCCAGCGTGGTCATCGCTCTCATTCCCCTTAATTTCGCGCTGCAAATCGAGAATCTGATCCCGCGTCGCGATCAGTGCGAGCGAGAGTCGGGATTTCTCACTTTCAATGGCGCTCCGACTAATTGAGGTGGCATCCGGCTCCTCGAGCGGCTTTTCGATTAACTCCGCTGGCCCCCACGCGATCCCCGGAGAGACTCCGACTCCGGAGACTCGAAGTTCGGTGGTTCCATTTGAGCGAGTCATCGAAGTCTGGGATCAAAGAACGGAACCCCGTTCCGCAATTCTTTCCGTCCGAAGGGGACCTCGAAAAACCGATCTCCAAATCCATCGCAGCAGAAGACATCTCCAGTGAAGCGAGAAAATTCTTGCTAGCCATAGCTTTCAAG
>JBCCBR010000527.1:0-2762 GCA_039033935.1 Verrucomicrobiota bacterium | reverse complement strand
CTGAGAAATTTGAGTCGACCGGGAGGCACGAGATTGAAAACTTTGAAGTCGTCGCGGGGTTCTGCTCCGGTATAGTCAAGCCATGCCTGCGTTCTCTTATACCGCGATCGACGGTGCCGGGAAAAGAGTTTCCGGTCGTCTCGTGGTGCGTACCAAGCCGGAGGCTTACCGGGAACTGGAGTCGCAACGGCTCACTCCTGTGCAGGTCGTGGCAGAGGGCGAAGGCAGTTCTGAGACAAAGCGCTCGGGTCGCTCAAGCAGCTCGAGCGTAGCTGTCTCGATGCGTGGAGGGAGGCGGCTGAACCGAACCCAGTTGATCCTGTTCACCGAGGAACTGGCCGATCTGCTCGACGCGGGGATGCAGTTGGAGCAGGCGCTCAAAATTCTGAGCGAGCGCCAGTCGAACAAGGCGATCCGAACCGTAGCGGAGACCCTTCGGGATGAGATCCGGGAGGGGGCGAGATTTTCCAAAGCGCTCGAGAAGGCCTCTCCCTCCTTCGACGAGCTCTATCGCAATCTCGTCGCAGCTGGTGAGTCGAGCGGGAGCCTGCCGGTGATCCTTCGGCGCATGACCGTCAACCTGAAGCAGCTCCAAGATCTGCAAAGCCGGACACTCTCGGCTATGATTTATCCGCTGGTTGTCTTCCTGATGTGCGTGGTGCTTGTCTTTGTCTCAAGCACGCTCCTCCTGCCAACGCTGACCGAGATGATTCGCAAGACTGGGCAGGAGATGCCCTGGATTACGGAGGTCCTGATCCGTTTTTCGGATTTCATGGCGGCCTACTGGTGGGTTATTTTAGGACTGGCCGTGCTCGCAGTGGTCATTTTTCGAGTGGTGATTTCGACGGCTGGGGGGCGACTATGGTGGGATCAAGCGCGGCTCAAACTGTTTGCCTTTGGTCCGGTGATCGCGGGGCGCTTCTACGCTCAGTTTTGCCACACGGCCTCGAACCTGGTGAACAACGGAGTCCCGTTACTGAACGCTCTCAAGCTGATGACTCGCGCTACCCCCAATCGCTTCCTGAGAGGACATCTCGAAACGGTGGTCGAGGACATCGGTGAAGGTGCCAGTCTTGCTCGGGCAATGGAGAAAGAGGAGGTCTTCCCCGGAGCGCTGATCGACCGCATCGCGATTGGCGAAAAGACCGGCGAACTCGGCAAGGCCTTCGCCAAGGCGGCCGCCAAGTATGACGAAGAGCTTAACGTGCGGATCAACCGCCTCACGACTCTCCTTCCGATGGTGATGCTCATCATCGTGGCATTGATCGTTCTCGCAGTTGCCTATAGTCTCATCACGACAATTTTCGGATCGATGTCCGGTGTTCGCGGCAATTAATCCCAATCACATTTACACCCCATGAAACAGTCACTACCTCAGTCGCAGTCGGCAGCTTTGAAAAGAAGGGCCGCCGGTTTCACCCTCGTCGAAATTCTCGTGGTGCTCACGATCATCGTTGTCCTGATGGGCTCCGGTATCTTTCTGGTGACCGGCTTCATCGACGATGCCAAAGTCACCCGAGTCGAGTCGGATTTGAAGACACTGGAGCTCGCGATCGGAAGCTACGAGCGCAACAACTACTTCAAGCCTCCGACTCAGGAGCAGGGGCTCATGGCTCTGGTCGAGCGCCCCACCAGCGAGCCTCAGCCTGAACGCTGGCGAGCCTATCTCGAAGAGGAGATGAAAGACCCGTGGGGCATCCCTTATCAGTATCGCTTTCCTGCCCAGGAGAGCCGAAAGAAATACGATATTTTTTCTCTGGGAGAGGACGGAGTTGAGAGTGAGGACGATATTGGAAATTGGTAGGGGTCAGACGTGAGGGCGGTTAGACAAGTGGAGAGGTTGAAATCTACTCCAAAACGGTCGAACGAAGCGGGCTTCACGCTTGTCGAGATCATTATTGCGCTCTCGGTGCTGGCGATCCTCGCCGGGATGGCAATCCCAGCCTTCGATGGCATTCGCAAAGAGCGAGAAGCAAGGGCTCCGATTGATGCGCTCTACGCGATGGCGCGGGACGCGAGGCAGCGCGCCATGGAAGAGCGGCGGCCCTACCAACTGCTGCTCGATCGAGAAGGCTTCCGTGCGTCACGTTTTTTGACACCCTACGGTGGCGTGGAGCGGTTCGAAGAGTTGCAGCTCGAGGTCGCCGAACTCGACCGGCGCGATGCGATGATAGAAGCTTCTCGCGAGCGAGGTATTGATCTTGGCAACGTGGTGGTCGACCCGCGACTCGATGCGCTGCAGGAGGGGTTGCGCTATCTGGCCGAATATACCCTCGAGCCGGGACTGCAGATCTCGGTTCGCACCTGGGAAGATATCGAATGGGAAAATCTGTCGGGGGGGAACTATCGGAGGTGGGTTTTTCAGCCCAACGGGATGTGCGAGCCGATGCGAGTACGAGTTGAGGCGGACGATTCGTTTTTCGAAGTCGAATTCAGCCCTCTTACTGCCGACATCAACTACGAAAGGTCATGGGTCGAATGAGGCAAAGCAAGAAGGCAAGCCGAGGCGGGTATGCACTTTTCGAAGTCATTCTCGCGGTGACCGTTTTTTCGATCGCGGTGACTGGTTTTGTGGTCCTGTTAGTAAGAATGTCGGACACTTCGGCAGCTTTCGCAAAGGACCGGCTGATCCAGCAACGCCTTGAGACAATCCTGATTGAGGCGAAACGGCAATCAGTCTCAGAAATGAATGCCGAGATCTTTGACGAAGTCCTGGGAATGCAGCTGCGGACCTACGCCGAGCCACTTGACCTCGATAACGG
>JBCCBR010000526.1:0-2763 GCA_039033935.1 Verrucomicrobiota bacterium | reverse complement strand
TTGCCGTGTCGCAGATCATCTGGGGTGTTACCCATGTCTTAGACCCCAAAGCGTTACCGATGTCTTGAACCAGGACCGGTGCTTGGTTTGTAGCCGCGTTTGCCAAAACGTGGCCGAGTCCAGTGCCCGTTCTCCGTTCTCCGTTCTCCGCTCTCCGCTCTCCGCTCTCCGCTCTCCGCCAGAGGCCTAGGACGGGCAGGCCGCTCTCGATCAAGCTCAGATGAAACGCTCCCAGTTACCCTCCATCTCAAAAAGCCGCCTCGCTTCGGCTCCGGTTGGGTCGATCAGCTGAAAGTCTTCGAAATCAAAACCAGGGCCCACCGAGCAGCCGACGAGGACGCTTTCCCCGATCGGTTCTGCCGCCTGCCACACTCCCGCAGGAACGACATGGCAGAACTCCCCCGCTTCGGTCGAGAGTTCGATTTCGGTCGGCAGTGCGTCACTCCCGTCCCACAAAAATAGACGGATCCCTGATCCACGGTAGAGATTCCAGACTTCGTCTGCTTCGACGCGGTGAAACCGGCTGATCTCGCCTGAGTCGAGCGAAAAGTAAATGTGGGTCAAGGCGGAGCGGGACTGCCCATCGGCCCGGGTAATTAGTCGCGAGGAGCGGAACACTTCGCGGAAGTGTCCGCCTTCGGGATGATCAAGCAGTTCGCCTGGTTTCATTATCCGAACCTCGTGCGAAAAGGCACAAGGCACAAACTGCTGAAGTAGCTCTCTGCACTGCTTTTTTGGAGAATGTGCTCACATTCTCTTCGACTCGGGGCGCTTTCGCTCTTTCATACCAGCGGATCGGCAGATCAGCTCACGAGCTTTTCCGGATCCTACGATTGTTGGCCATGTTCACCTTACTCAAAACAGACAGCGCGACTCAGGCTCGCCGTGGTCGGCTCATGCTCGCCCACGCCGAAGTCGAGACACCCGCTTTCATGCCGGTAGGGACTCGTGGGACGGTAAAGTCGGTCCACCCGTCTGAATTGATCGACCCGGCGCTCGATTGTCGGATCATTCTTGGGAATACCTATCACCTCTATCTACGGCCTGGCACCGAGGTGCTCGATGCCTATGGCGGGCTTCACGATTACATGCAGTGGCCTCGAGCGATCCTGACTGACTCGGGCGGGTATCAGGTCTTCAGTCTTTCGAAACTCCGAAAAATTTCGGAAGAGGGCGTCAAATTTCAAAGCCATCTCGATGGCTCGTCGATTGAGCTGACTCCGGAATCGGTCCTCGCGATTCAGCGCTCAATTGGCAGCGACATCTGCATGATCCTCGATGAGTGTCCGCCTTACCCCTGCGAGCGGGACTATGCTGCTGATTCACTGGCTCTGACGCAGCGTTGGGCGGTGCGGGCGCGGCAATGGATCGAAGATCACCGCGAGCCTTCCCGTGACGGTCGACACCGACAGCATTATTTCGGCATCGTCCAGGGCGGATGCTACGACGACCTTCGAGAAAAGGCGGCTCGCGATCTGGTCGAGCTAGACTTCGACGGGTATGCAATCGGCGGACTCTCGGTGGGGGAGCCAGTCCCCGAAATGCTGCGAGCCGCTGAGGTAGCGGCACCGGTGCTACCGCCGGACAAGCCTCGCTATGCGATGGGTCTGGGGCAGCCCGATCAGCTGCTCGAATTGATTGCCCGCGGAGTCGACATGTTTGACTGTGTCCTCCCGACCCGAGTTGCTCGAAACGGGACGGCCTACACGAGTGACGGGACCATCAACCTCAAAAACGCTCAGTGGGAGAAAAGTCCGCTGCCACTTGGTCCTCCGGGTGAAACTCACCCGCTATGCGAAGGCTACAGTCGTGGCTACATTCGCCATCTCATCAAGAGTGACGAAATCCTCGGCCTGCGGCTGATTACCCTCCACAACCTCCATTTTTATCTCCACTTGATGAAACGGGTGCGAAGTGCTATTGACTGCGGCGCGTTCGCCGAGTTCAAGGCTGGATTCATCGCCCGATACCGGGGGGAGCCTCTTTCCTGACCGTCTTACGCGGCGCTTTCGCCGTGTTTTGCGGAAAGGCACTCCCGATCACTCGGGATGCACGGCGGGGTATCAAATCACCAATCCGAGACTTTCAAAACCCAATCCATCCATGTCCATCCTCGCATTTCTCGCCCAGGCAGATACTCCCGCGGCCCCTCAGGGCAGCCCCATGGGGCTTTTCGGCAGTCCGATCGTGTTCATCGTGATCATGTTCGCGCTGATGTATTTCATGCTGATCCGCCCTCAGCGGAAGCAGGCCAAAAAGCAGGATTTGATGCGCAAGGGGCTGCGCAAGGGAGACAAGGTGGTCACGATCGGTGGTATCCACGGCATCGTCACTGGAACAGCCGAGACGACAGTCTCTGTCAAGGTTGCGGACGGTCTCAGCCTGAAGTTCGACCGTTCATCGATTGCCTCGTCGACGCCGAGCAGCCGGGAGGACGATAGTGAAGAGGATTCAACCGAGAGCTGAGTGCGCCACTAGCCGCCAGACTCCGTTTCCGCACCCACATTTCAGAACTGTCTTCGAACCGTCATGCAAGCGAACGAAGCTCCCGCCACTGAAGCTGCTGAGGCAGCGCCTCCTGCAGCAGAAGCAGCGCCTCCGGCTCAGCCTGCCGCTGATCCTGCTCCGACCACTCCCGAGGCGCCTGCAGCTCCCGCAGATCCCAGTCCTCAACCTTCGCCGGAAGCTCCTGTCGTGGTGACCCCTTCCGACTCTGAAGAGCCTGCGAGCAGCGATGCCCCGGTCATTCAGGACCCGCCTGTG
>JBCCBR010000525.1:0-2788 GCA_039033935.1 Verrucomicrobiota bacterium | reverse complement strand
CGGCGTAAATGGGTCAGCCCGGTCAAAGTCGTAGTAGAACCCTGTATCTGTGCAGGGGCCAATGGTGACTTTCGTCTCTGGGAATCCGATTCCGGCAGCTTCGAGTTCGCGAGCGGCGACGCAGGGATCCTGATTGCAGGTTTCCTCACCATCACTGACGAGGATCACCGAAGCTGCTGTTTCGGTGTAGCGGAGCTCTTTCGCGGCGAGGCGCACTGCCTGAGAGAGTGGGGTCGAACCCTTCGGGACGATCGAATTAACCGCCTCGGTGAACGCGGCCTTGTCGACTGCCCCAGGTGCGATGAGTAACTCGATGTCTTCGCAGTTTCCTTTTTCGCGATGCCCGAAAGCCATCAGTCCGATTTTGCGCTGCGAGGTCCAGCCATTGATGAGGCTATTGATCGAGTCGCGGGCGATTTCGATCTTGTGGCGCCCATCGATCTCCTCCCACATGCTGCCGGAGGCATCGAGGACGATGATGACACTGCTCGGCTCAGTGTCGGCCTGGGCCTGGGCTGGTTGGGGCAGGGAGAGCGCGCTGAGGGATAGCGCTACTGCCGAAAGCAGAAATGAAGCGATGCGATTCATGGTAGATTTACGTTAATGTTAGAAGCGGTGGTTCGTGGTGTCAGGATGTCGTTTGATGGTGGTCTTGGTGTGGGGGAAAAATCTTGAATTACTTCACCGAATTTCCGATGCCGTCTTCGCTCCCGTTGTCATCTGCGACCGGCGGAAGGGACGGTGGGTTGCCGCCCTGTGGGGCTGGTCCACTAAGATTGCCATCGATATTCCACGAGAGGAGCAGAGGGTAGCCATCGTTGAAGTCAAAAATGAATTTTTCGACTCCGGTGCCGTTCTCATATCTCATGTTGTAATCGAGCGTTACGAGCGGCGAGCCGTCTTCTCCTTCACTGACCCATTGGTCGAGGGCGCTGTTGGTATTGGATCCGAGTTGTCTTCTCATGTCCTGAATGAAGCTGACGACCTCTTGTCTGGACTGAGCTTCTCTGAATCGAGGGTCAGCAGTGTCGTAGATGGCGTCAAATTCCCGCGCATTGAAGCGATTGTGAAAGAGATTTGTCGCTGCTCGCACCGCCTCGAGCACAGCGGAGTCGCTGCCCTCTGCCTGCGGGGCCGGATTTTGATCAGGCTCTGCGCTCGAGTTATCGGTGCTGGCTGCGGTGCCGTTCCCGAAGTCGGCATCGATGTTCCAGTTCAGCAAAAGCGGAACGCCTCTTTCGATCTGGAAGAGAAAGGTCTCAGTCCCGCTCCCGTTATCGTAGGTGGTGTCGAACGTGAGCTCGATTCTCGAAGCGCCGTTCTCAAAGTTCGACGAAAAGCTGGTTCGGCTCGCGCTATTCAGTCGCCCGAGCTGGCGTCGTGTGTTCGAGATAAACTCGACAACGTCTTCTCTCGTTTCACTTGCCTGGAAGTCGGGGTGAGATTGATCGTAGATCTCGTCGTAGGCTTCATTATTGAACCGGGTGTGAAATTCGGTCACTCCGGCTTCTCCACGAGGGAGGGTTTTGAACGGGTTGCAGGAAGTGAGGAGCAGCAGGCAGCATGCCCCCGCGAGGAAGGTAAGCGGTTTCATCAAGTCAGGCAGGTGATTGTATTGGTTGTTAGGTAATCCTTGCGATGGGACACCTGATCAGTCAGCCTTTTTGACGAAAAGCGACCTGCCGTTATGCAGGAATATTTCAGACACCACTTCTTCACCTCTCTCATTGAAAGCGACCCGAACAGGCTTTACCAAGCACTCTATCGTTGCATGATCGTGACACTTTGCCAATGGGATCTGGCCTGGGAAAATGCCGCTGCGAACTTTGAGTCGCTCGAGCAGCTGCTCGATGGCATGGCGTGTGGAGACCTCCTCGTGCTGCCAGAAATGTTTGCTTCCGGGTTCTCGTTCGACGTCGAGAAAACGGTTCCGATCGGTCGTCAGTCGGCTGACTATCTGCAGGGGCTTTCCAAGGGGCGCGACGTGGCGATTATCGGAGGTCTCGTCGAGCGAGACGAAACCGGCCAAGCCGTCAATCTCGCGCGTGGCTACGATCGCCACGGGCACGACTGGTTCTGCTATCAGAAAAATCGGACCTTTCGCTATTCGGGAGAGACCGCTGTCCATCAGCAGGGTGACGAGATCGTCGTGACTCGACTCGGGGACTGGCAGGTCTGCCCACTGATCTGCTACGATCTGCGCTTTCCTGAGCTTTTCAGGCGAGCCACCAAGCGCGGAGCGGAACTCTTCGTCGTGATCGCGAATTGGCCTTCGGCGCGCGAGTCGCACTGGGTCACGCTGCTGCAGGCAAGGGCGATCGAGAATCAGGCCTGGGTCGTCGCGGTAAACCGGACCGGGAGTGATCCCCAGCTCCACTACTCGGGCCGAAGTCTGATCGTCAATCCGCTCGGTAAGGTGGTCGCGGATCTCGGAGGTGAATCGTTAGCTTTGCAGTATTCACTAGATCGGGAGGAGCTATTAAACTGGCGTGAGTCTTTTCCAGCTCTGGCCGATCTTGAGATCTGATGTCGGCAATCGAAAACACCGAGGCTCTCGTTGAGATGATTGGCATCGGGAAGCAGTTTCCGGGGGTGCGAGCTCTGCATGAAGTCGATTTGCAGATCAATCGAGGGGAAGTTCTGGCTCTGTTAGGTGAAAATGGTGCTGGCAAAAGCACGCTGATCAAGATGCTGGGTGGTGCCCATCAGCCGGATCGAGGAGAGATTCGGGTAGATGGGGCAGCCGTTTCCCTCACCAGCGCGAAAGCTTCACGGGAAAAGGGCATCG
>JBCCBR010000524.1:0-2790 GCA_039033935.1 Verrucomicrobiota bacterium | reverse complement strand
CTCTCGCCGATTTTGAAGAGGGTTTCCGGGTCTCGAAAAACTTCAAAAAGGAAGAGGTGATTTTCGAATACGCGCTCTGCATGCCCTGCCTCAACGGGATGATGGACGAGGCGAGCGACGAGTCAAAACAACGCCTCGAAGAATTCCACGAAGAGCACGCCCGCGATGTCTCTGGCTTTTCCGAGTGTGCGCTTTGTGAAAAAACGCTCGAGAGTTCGCGGGAGAAGGAATACTCGCTCGTCGGGGTCTGTCATGGGGAGAAAATGTACGACAGCGCGCTGATCTGCGGTGACTGCCTCGATAGGCTTGCTGAGATCACCAGCGAAGAGACGCGCCGTGGTTGGGACCGTTTCAAGGAAGAGAATTTCCCCGGAGTGCCTGGCGATCTGGAGCCAATGCCAGCGCGTCCGGCCCCAGCTCTGACCTAGTCAGTGAGACGCTCTGTGTCATCAGGGCGTAGCTGGATTTGCCAAAATCCGACCGCGGAGCATTGGGAGAGCGGCCTTACAGGTCCGAAGATTTAGCATCTTCGGCTACGAAAGCAGGAGAACCGCCAACCAGCGCAGTAACTGTAGCTGGATTTGCAAAAATCCGGCCGCGGAGCACTGGGAGAGCGGCTCTACCGGTCCGAAGATTTTGCATCTTCGACTACCGATCGTAGGAGAACCGCCATTCAACACAGTGTCTGTAGCTGGATTTGCCAAAATCCGGTCGCGGAGCACTGGGAGAGCGGCTCTACCGGTCCGAAGATTTTGCATCTTCGGCTACAGGCTTTGATCAAATGCTGAGGCTGTTCCTTGTTTCTGTCCGATTCAATTCAGCAGCCTGAGAAAACAGATCGACATGAGCCGCGACTGAGGTCTCAATCGGCTCACCGTATCCCCCACCCATTGTCACGACTAACGGGATGTCTCGCGCATTGGCCCGCGAAAAGACGGCTTCATTCCGCTGGCGAAGTCCTTCGCAGGTCAGCGACAAGTGGCCAAGCCGGTCGGTCTGCAGAGTGTCGACCCCGGCCTGGAAAAGAATCAGCTCTGGCTCAAAAGAATCGACCTCACCTGCCCAGACTTGTTCCAAGACGCTCAAGTATTCTCCATCTTCGGTTCCCTTCTCAAGCTCGACATCGACATCAGACTGCATTTTGCGGAATGGAAAGTTCGCCCCACAGTGCAGCGAGATCGTTTTGGTATCGGGATCGTTCTCAAAGATTGCAGCAGTGCCGTCGCCCTGATGCACATCGAGGTCGAGAATCAGGACGCGGCGCAAGCCGAATTCCGATCTCGCAACTGCGACCGCTACTGCGAGGTCGTTGAAGATGCAGTAGCCCGAGCCAAAATCGGCATAGGCGTGATGCGTCCCGCCACCGGTGTTTCCGGCAAAGCCTCGATTCGCCAGCACCCAACGCGTTGCTTCAACCGTGCCGTTAGTGAGGATCAGGGTTCGCTCGACAATTTCAGGCGTCCACGGTTTCAGACCGATTCGGCGGACGGCCCGCTCGTCGAGGGTCCCTCGGAGAAAGTCGTTAATGTATGTGGAGTCGTGGACTGCCTCGAGGAGCTCCGCGCGGATCGGGGCCGGCTGGCGCCAGTCGATCTCAGCCGCCCCGCTCCCAGCGAGGCCTTTGCGGACGAGTCGGTAGCGGTCCCGGGGGAAACGCGCCTCAGGGTCGAGACCATCGGTGTAGATCGGATGATACCAGAGCGGCAGCATTGGCAAGGGGTCGACGAGAAAAGACGGAGAGGCTCAGCGGGTCACATCGCTGAGGGCGGCGAGGCCCCTCAGCAAATTGAGCTTGCCTCCGTTACGCCTCGTCAGGTCACGGAAGTGGTCCCGATCTTCGCCAATATCTTCATCTTCTCCCAGGAATAGCACGAGATTGACGGAAGGCGGGTCGAGCGAATTTTCCTGATAATGGATTTTTGTCAGCTCTTTGAGCTGATCGACGAGATCGTCAGGAGTAATCGGCTCGAGTCTGGGAAGGTCGACCGAGGCACCGGGAGTCCCACCGACTCGCTGCGGCGGGTTCTTGCCTGTTATTTCCCTGACGAGACCGTTGAAGTTGATGACGACTTTGGGCGGTAGCCCTTTTTCGCGTCGCGCAGCATTTTCCTCCTGGAGCCACTGACGGGTCTCGGCGACGGCTTCCTGCCAGGCCTTCGCTGCAGCTGGTGGGACCTGCCCCGGAGTGCCCGGATTTTTGGCGCGCGCTTCCGCGACTTTGGCGAGCACTTCCGGTGAATGAGATCGCGACATCCGCCGATAGCCTTTCGTGATGCAAAAGATCATCCCGGCCCGCCACTCCATCGCTTTTTGGATGGCGCGGGTGTAGTGCGATACATCCTGATTTGCGATCGGGAGCTCGCCCTCCGTCGTGAGCGGAACGGTCTCTCCAAACCGGTTGCCCATCCCGAGTGACTCGTAATCCCGATTGAGTGGGGCGATCCACTCCATCGCGAGGCGCTGATTCGATGGACTCGCCGGCACCGGTTCTGCTCGAAAAACGGCCAGCTGTTTTCCCTCGAAAAGGATAATATTGAAGCGCGTGCCTCGTTTCAGCTGGGTCAGGAGCGCTCCGATTTCATTTTTGACCTTGTCGAAAGCGAGCATCCCACCTTTCTCGTCGATCAGCATCTCTTTGGTGGAATCAACGATGAAAACAACGCTTCGCCCGGTTCCACTGACCCCGAAGAAGCTCACTGTCGAAGAATCGGGTGCCTGCAAACCGAGGTCGATACCGGAGCCATTCGGCTGAAGCCCGGCCATCATCACGGTGACATCGAAGTTTTCGTT
>JBCCBR010000523.1:0-2796 GCA_039033935.1 Verrucomicrobiota bacterium | reverse complement strand
CTCCCTCCTCCCGAAGCAGGATGAGGTGACAAATCTCCTCGTGCCCGTGAGCCTCTCCGCTTCGCACATGGCGTTTGGTTCGATCCGCATGGAGCCAGTCTTCATGGTCCTAGCGCAGTCGGCGGTGACGGCTGCAGCGCTGGCACTCGACGGGGAGATGACGCTCCACGAAGTCGATTACGAAAACCTCAAATCGCGACTGGAAGCCGATGGCCAAATCCTGAATTACGACGCTCCGGCGGGAGGCCAAAAGCCGACCAAACTGAGCAGTCTCAAGGGAATCGTCGTAGACGACTCAAAAGCCGAACTTACAGGGAGCTGGAAAGCCTCCATCCTCGGCCATGGCATCCACAAAGGCTATCTCCACGACCAGAACACTAACAAAGAGAAAACTTCAGCGGTGTTTTCAGCGACACTCCCAGAGAGCGGAAAGTATGAGGTCCAGATCGCTTATTCGACTAACGAAAATCGGGCCCGGAACATACCGGTGACTATCACACATCAGGGTGGCTCGGAGACAGTGATAGTGAACCAGCAGGAGTTGCCGCCTATCGATGGTCTTTTCCAAACGCTAGGCGCCTTCGAATTTGAGGAAAGTGGTTCCGTCAGCATTTCCACTAAAGGCACCGACGGGTTTGTGGTGATTGACGCTGTCAGGTGGCTGCCCGCAGAGTGAAGGATAGAGCAGAGTTGTGCTTCACACAGCCGTTCAGAGGCCGATCTTGTGAGCTGCCTTCTTCACTGCCTCGCCGATGCGGTCAAAGGCCTCGATGGATGCATCGAGCGCAGCGGTAACTGTAGTCGGATTACCGATCGAGATGGTTTCTACTTCACTCTTTAAGCACATCAATTCGCGCTCGATCACAAGCTCAAGATCATTTGCTGTCTCCTCGGTGGCACCGGTCGGTTTTTCGATCTCCTGAACATCTCGCCGGAAGGCGCTGATCATCGTCTCCATTCGCTCGACACGAGGTTCGAGGTCAACTTTCGTCGCCTCAGGAAGCTGGGTCACAGCCTCTTTCAGCTCGCCAATCCGTCGGCCGAAAAGAGCAGCCTTAGCGTCGAGTTCGATAGGTGTCAGGTGTTCGCTCATCTTACTTTAGGTTTCGAATTTCGAAGTGAAACGGATTCCTGTTTCTGTCCCCACCAGGATTCCCGCTTCCCGTCGAGGGACGAACCGAACATTGACTTACCAGTCTAAGGAGAGGATCAAATAGGACCAAAAACGTTCTCATCGTCGCCGAAAATGACCCGTCATCTGATCTGCCTGCTTCTCTGTTGTTTCGCCTACCAAGTAGCCGCTCAGGACGCACTACAGTTGCAGGAGGAGCCACCTGAAGAGCGCGACGAAACCGCTCTCCCCGCCGTCGAAGCACCCACCGAGACGAACGATTCTCTCGCGGCACTCGACTCGGTCAGAGAATCCATCGCATTGGTCGACGAAACAATCGCTTCTCTCCGCGAGCAGATCAAAACGGCGACCGAAGTAGAGGCTCAAGCCCTTTCGGAGCAGATCCTAAAACTCGTGGAAAAACGAGAGTCGCTCCAAAATGACTTCGACTTAATCGCCACCGGGATCGATCCCACCGAATACGACGGCTACTCGGCGGATAGCTTCACGATACGCGACGAGATCGACCTGCTCCTCCAGCCGATCATTCAGGAGCTGAAGGATCTCACGGAGAAACCGCGGGAGATCGAACAGCTTCGCAATGAGCTGACCCGATGGGAGCAGAAACTAGAGACCACCGAAGCTGCGCTGGCGAATCTCGCTCTCGTCCCCGCGACTGAGGCACCAGAGGATCTTTCCTCGGCGATCGCTGATACCCGGACGACATGGGAGTCGCGAAGACAGCAGGCAGAGACTCGCGTCCAAGCGATCACCTACCAGCTCGAGCAGGCCGAGCGCACCCAGCCTTCCCTCCTCGACACCGCGAAAGATAGCCTGCGATCTTTCTACAGGAGTCGAGGGAGAAACTTCCTTTTCAGCGCCCTCGCTTTCGTCGCAACTTTGATCGGACTGCGGTTCGTCTATCGTCAAATCCACAAGCACTTCCCGTGGAGCAAACGTCGCGCGCGTCCTTTCTACCTACGACTCATCGACGTCGGCTTTAGCCTGTTCAGTGTCATTGGCGCAGTCGTTGCGGCGGTGTTTGCCCTCTATGCGACTGGGGACTGGGTCCTGATGGGGATCACTCTCATTCTCCTCTTCGGTGTGCTCCTCGGCGCAAAAAACGCGATCCCCAAGTTTTACGAGCAAGGGAGGCTTCTGCTGAACTTGGGAGAAATCCGAGAGGGCGAGCGGGTCATTTTTCGCGGGATCCCGTGGGAGGTAGAGCGATTGAGTTTCTACACCACCCTCCGAAATCCAGAGCTACGGGGCGGGATGGTCCGACTACCCGTGAACCAACTCTCCGGCCTCATTTCCCGACCTTTCACCAAGGACTCGGAGCAGTGGTTCCCCTGCGGTGAGGGTGACTGGATCGATCTGGCCGACGAGGGGAAAGGTCGGGTCATCGTGCAGACTCCTGAGTATGTCCAGTTGATCAAGCTCGGCGGATCAAAAGTCACCATACCGACGGAAGAATTTCTCTCGAAATCGCCTGAAAATCTCTCCCATGGTTTTCGCATCAGCTCGACCTTCGGAGTCGACTACAGGCACCAAGCTGAATCGACCGAAGCGATCCCGGAGAAAATGTGGGCGCATATCACTCGTGAGCTGACTACCCTGGTTGGCGATCACGACAATCTCGTGAGCCTGAAAGTCGAATTCGCGAGCGCCGGGGCATCATCGCT
>JBCCBR010000522.1:0-2801 GCA_039033935.1 Verrucomicrobiota bacterium | reverse complement strand
TTCAGGCTCAGACTGAGACGGTCAATCGGCTCATCAAAAGAGGGGAAAAGGGGATCGATGCGCGCAAGCGTCTTGCGCTCTACTTGTTCACTGCTGGCGACACTCAGGCCGCGCTCATCGTGCTGCAGCAGATCGAGCCGCTCGCGCCTGACGATATTGAAATACCGGAGAATATCGGGGTGATGCTTCGCAAGCTTCGCCGCGACGAGGAGGCGATCGAGTATCTGCTCCGCGTCCACGAGCGAGCTCCTGATCGTGCCAACATCTGTGACGCGCTCGCCCACACCTACTATTCCCTCCGGGAGAGCGATCGGATGATCCACTTCGGGCGACTCTCGCTTGAGCTGAAAGACGCTGAGGCGGCTGCCTGCACACCGGTCTGCGATATTCCGAAAAAGGACCCTCCGGCGTTCGATCCGGCCGACCGAGCTAAAAACGTGATCGCTTTCAGCCTGTGGGGACGAAATCCGCGATACCTCGCCGGTGCCTTGAGAAACGCGACGGTCGCCCGCGATATTTACCCGTCTTGGACTTGTCGGTTTTACTGTGACGACTCGGTCCCGCCTGGGATCCGCGATCGCCTCGTCGAGTATGGGGCCGAGGTCGTGATGCGACCGACACCGGAATCATTTTTCGATGGCTTGCTCTGGCGCTTTGAAGTGGCGTCCGATCCCGCGGTCCGCCACTTCGCGGTGAGGGACTGCGATTCGGTGGTGAATGTGAGGGAGCGGGTCGCGGTCGAGGCTTGGCTGAACTCGGGGAAATGGTTTCACGCGATGCGCGATTTTCCCTCCCACACTGAAGTGATTCTCGCCGGGATGTGGGGTGGGGTGAGCGGCGTGCTCCCGTCGGTGCCGGAAATGAAAGAGAACTTTCACCCGACGATTGCACCGACGATGACTTTTGACCAGATGCTGCTGCGCGAGGTGGTCTGGCCAACTTTGCGGCAATCGGTGCTGATCCACGACAGCGTCTACACCGGGTGCCTCGGCAGCGTGCCCTTTCCTGAAGGAGCGGTGCTACCCCCCGATCGACATGTCGGGCAGAATGAAGCGGCCGTCGGGGGGCCGATGCGAAATACCCTGATGGGTCGCAACAACCGACTGACTCGCAGCGCGATCTGGATTGTCGGAAGCGACCCGACGGCGGCTGCCTTGATCTCGGAATGGCTTGCCCCTCTTTCGCCGATCGCTCGCCTCGAGGAAAAATCGACCACGATGGTCTCTGCGACAGCCGCCGCGGTGGCCGAAGAACTGGGAGACGACAGCAGAGTCGGTGAATTGCTCTGTGCCAAGGTTGAGGGCATGCTGGAAGCACTCGCCTCGGATCGGCACAGCCACTTGTTGTTAGAGGGTGAGCCAATCGCCGGGGCGATCGAAGCCCTGATCCGAGATGTCGCTGGCTTCCGCCTCGCCTTTGTGGCGCGCGATCCGCGCCAGGCCTACGCCGACACGATCGACTTGGCGGGAGAGAACGATCCGATCGAGGCGCAGGCTTTTGCCGAACAATGGGTCGAGGCAATGGAGCGATTGCAGGGTTGGTATGGGATCGCCAAGGGGCGGATTGAGCTGTTTCGCTACGAAGATTTTGAAGGATCAGCCGCGTCCAGCACGGTCGCGAGGCTGCTCAGTTTCGTCGGCCTCCCCAGCGGCGAGAGCGCAATTGAATCGTTTTTAGAGCGAAGTCCGGAGCTGGCGCCTGCCAGGGAGCTCGATTCCTCCGACACCGAAACCATCGAGCATGGCGCTGGTTCATGGATTCGAAAACTGAAGTATCCCATGAGAGCGGCGGAGCCTTCGCTGACCTGAGAGTCCCACCCATTTCCCATTGATTTCATCATGAGCGAGCAACTCGTCTACTCCCTCTCGACCGGCCGTTGCGGTACGGTTTATCTGACGCACCTCATTCAACAAAACATCGCGCCGGATCGGGGGCGAGTTTACCATGAGCGCGTCGGGTTTCCTCACTTTGGCATCAACACGCCCGATGCCTCGCATTTGACGACGTTTAATCAGGTGGGGAACGCGCCGAATGTGGCTCGCTTTTTTCAGCGCAAGTTCGAACGCGATCTCGGGACGCCTCAGCCGACCCATGTTGAGCTTTCGCATTTTTTGGGCAAAGCCGGCCTTGTCGAAAATCTCGCCTATCTGGACGGGCGCGCGAGGGTCGACCTGATTGCTCTGCGTCGCGATCCCTACAAGATCGCGTGGAGTTTTATCAACCGATTCGACTTTATCAACAATGGCTTCACCTGGCTCTTCAGCCTCGATCCGGCTTACCGGAATGTGATCGTGCCATCGGCTCCGTTCCGGGAAGCGGGGATGTTTGGTTCGGCAGTCTGGTATGTCGCTGAAATGTTTGCCCGAATTTCCTACTACCGGAGTCTGGTCGAGTCCGAGCTGCCATGGATTCATTGGCACGAGACGAGGCTGGAGGAGATCATCGAGCCCGCCGGATCAATCGACCTGCTCAATGCGCTCGGTTTCGAGACAGAGCCCGAGTCGCTCATCATCCCGGAGAAGCAAAATGAAACGAAGCAGGAATTCTTCGGCGAAAAAGAGGCGGCCTTTACTCGGAAATTGATGGATCGGCTCTTCGGCGATCCTGACGCGCTCGGGCGCGCCTTTTTCGAATCGGGACGCCGTCTCGCGAAGCATCCTCAGATCGTGGCGACCCCGAAAACATCGACCGCTGCGATGGTTCCAGCGACCTGAGATGACCAAAACTGCCTCTGATTTCCTTGCCCGCGCCGATGCCTCTGCGCTGTCCGGGTATCTGGAGCGGTATCGGGAAGACGCCGA
>JBCCBR010000521.1:0-2820 GCA_039033935.1 Verrucomicrobiota bacterium | reverse complement strand
TGCAGCGAAGCGAAAGTCATCAGAACTCTCCGCGAGAGAGCTGGCTTGATTCGCGATCGCAGCATCGACCAGCACAGACTGCTCTTCGCCAGGGCGCTTGTAGCGAAGCTTCAAATAAGCCAGCTCGCTGGGATTGCCCTCCGGAATCTCTGTAAGTATCGCACGGACCTGATAGCGGAGCTCAGCTTCCGGAAGCGATGTTAATTCTCTATTTGTCGTCGGAAGGATTTCGTAAAACGCCGTCACGGTGTGCCCGGCCCCGACTTCGCCGGCATCGATTTCGTCGTTATCGAAGTCCTCTGCTGCGAGCAGGCGATTGGCGTAGCCGACGAGCCGATACTCAGCCACGGCTGCCGGATTGAACTCGATCTGGAATTTTACATCGCGCGCCACATTCACGAGCGTGCCGGTGAGGTCTTCGAGAAACACCTTCCGCGCCTCGCGAAATTGATCGATGAAGTAGTAGGTGCCCTCGCCGCGATTGGTGATCGCTTCGAGCATGGCGTCGTTGAGGTTATCCTGACCGAATCCCAGAACGCTGAGCTGGACACCGGCTTCGGCTTCCTTTTCTACTAATGAAACCAGCGCTTCCTGATCGGTGATGCCGACATTGAAATCACCGTCGGTGCAGAGGATGACGCGGTTGACGCCTTCTTCGAGAAACTGGGAGCGAGCCACTTTGTAAGCCAGCTCGATCCCGGCCCCGCCATTGGTCGAGCCGCCCGCGCTCAGCCTGTCGATTGCTGCATGAATCGCGGGATGCTGATCACCCGAGGTCGGCTCGAGCACGATCCCCTCGGCCCCGGCGTAGACTACGATCGCGATGCGGTCGCGCTCCTCGAGAGTGTCGACGAGCACGGAGAGTGCGCGCTTCACCAGTGGCAGTTTTGCTGTCTGATTCATCGAGCCGGAGACGTCGAGCAGGAAAACGAGATTGGCATCGGGGCGGTCTGTCGGATTGAGGTCCTCTGCCTGAATCGCGATGCGGAGCAGTCGGCGACTGGGGTCCCATGGCGAGACGGCATACTCATTGGCAAAGGCGAAAGGGTGCTCGCCATCAGGCTGCGGGTAGCTGTAGTCGAAGTAGTTGATCAGTTCCTCGATCCGAATCGCGTCGCCCGGAAGCGAGTCCAGATTCGCTCCGCTCCGGATCATGCCGCGAAGCTGAGTGTAAGAGGCCGTGTCAACGTCGATCGAGAAGGTGGAGAGCGGCTCCTCGCGGGGGGATTTCCAGGCATTGTCGGCGAGAGAGGAGCGGGTGGGGGAGATGGATTCTGTCGAAGGAACATCGTTTCCGGGCGCAATAGGTTTCTCAATCGAGCTGAACATGGTAAGACCCGACGCAACAGCTGAAGACGAACTGGAAGGCGCTGGAAGAGTTGCTGCCCTCGTCGTCACTCCGAAATCGTATCCAAGCCCCGGTGCATCCTGAGACTGCGGTCTGATGCGACTCCCATAAAAAACATAGTCTGTTTCGTATCCGGCAGAAATCAATCCCCCGATATCAACGCACTCTTCGATCGGGGCTTTTGGCTCCACATAAACTGGTGGCGTCGCGGCGTAGTCTGATCGGGGGATAGTCGTGGACTGAGCGATTAAATTGTCTGTGTTGTCGACGGGATCAGGATTGGATCCCTGAAAGTCGCCATCAATTCGAATAGTTTGACCACCAGTCCCGCTCTGAGTAACTGTGATCTCACCTCGATGCACTGTCGAGCTATTGAGATGTATCGGATCGATTGAAATTGGATGTGTAGTCGGATCAATCCGTGTGAGTGCGGCGATACTTTGAGTTTCGAGGAAAGATTCTCCTTCCCAATCGAGGCTTGAGAGCAACATTGGCTCAGTTGGAGATTCAGAATCCCCGACCTCAATCGTATTCAAAGGCAGAACCAGCAACAGAAAGAAAAGACAGGCTGCCGCACAGCTCGCGAGGAGGAGATGTCGATTCCGTATTTTTTGCGGACTAGGCACGCTCACCGCCTCGTCGATTGCTCCTTCGAGGCGATCGAGCAATTTAACAGTATCTAGCTTCGCTTCCTGTCGGAGAGCGGCATCGATGAAGCTATCGGCGGGATCTTCTGCTTTCGAGAAATCGGGATCGGTCATGGTTTTAGGAAGGTTTACTGTCCGGGTGTGAGCCGATGCAGTCGTGAAGCAGGGCGCGGGCTCGCTGAAGGCGCTTGCGGAGGTTTGCAGGAGAAATCTCGAGTGCTGCGGCGGTCTCCTCGCCGCTGCGATCATCGAAATAGAAGTGATCGATTGCTTCGCGGAATCGCTGTGGAAGTCGATCGAGGCAATGGCTGATCGCTTCGCTCAGCGGATGTCCTTCGGCTCGGGCGGTTTGCCACTGTGCGGTTGCGGCCTCGAGAAAGTCGAGATCGCCTACTGGTGGTGCGATCCGCTGCTGGCGGCGAAACCAGTCCTGGGTTTTATGGCGAACAAAGCCACGCATCCAAGCTCCGAAATCGCGGTCAGAGTCAAAGTCAGCAAATTTTTTCCAGGCGCTGACGAAGGATTCCTGGACGATGTCCTCGGCGGCAGTGGCGTCTCTGGTCGCTGCTCCGGCAAAGATGAGTAACTCGCTGTGGTGCAGCCGCATCAGCTCCGAAAAGCTCCCGCGCAGTGTCGGCACGGTCCTCAGGGGCGGATAGGATCGCTCGGGCGGCTCCATATCAGGTAAAGCGTTCATTCCGCCCCTTTATTCGATCAGGATACGCTGGCGTGTGACACTTTATTTCTCCGTTCTCCCGCCTTCGCTAAAGCTACGGACGGGCAGGCCGTTCTTCGTTCTTCGTTCTTCGTTCTTCGTTCTTCGTT
>JBCCBR010000520.1:0-2823 GCA_039033935.1 Verrucomicrobiota bacterium | reverse complement strand
GCTTCCCATCCGTCTTTCCATTCCGAAAGTTTCTGTAATCGTGCATCCCAAAACACAAAAGCAAGTCAAGGGAATGCTCGCAACGTACTCCATTGCCCATTGCGACTCAGTCGATGCGAGTAATCAGGTCGTGGACTTCACTGGCAGCCAAAGCATCGAGGTCATTTCGCCGCGAGCGCGAGAGTCTCGCGAGACAGAAGCCGCAACTTTGATCCGAACGAAAACCACCAATATGACCTTCGATGTGGGTTTCCTCGGGAATGTGACGACTGGAACCTCGACGGACCGGACAAAGGAGAGGTTCGGCGGTATTTGGGTGCGGGTTTATGGGAAAGATGGCGAGCTGCTCGGCGAAGCGAAAGACCTTCACGACGAGCTTGACCGACTCGATTTCCGGTTCACCGGATCAACCGGGCAGGGGTTTGCCGATCTACCCCTAATCGAATCTTTCGACAAGCTGCGATCTTTATTCGAAGCACTCCCAAAACCCCCTGCTGGACTCCCCAAAGGTCCTCCGTTCCAACGGTGACTTTCCACTCCGACTCACCCTGGGGCGAGGGCTAACCGCCGTAGTAAGAGGGTGTCGCATGAGGAGGGAGATCCCACTCATCGGGACCCGAAGTCCCGTAGCTACCGGGCATATCGTGGGTGTCGCGACTCCCGCAAGCGGCTAGGCTGAGGAGAGCGAAGGTTCCAAGTAGGGCGAAAAGAAAGCTGGGGTTGCGAAGAAATTTCATCTCAGTTGGTTACGACGAGGCCTCGCGGGCCATTTGAATAAATTCACGAACCTTGGCAAGATCCTTGATTCCTGGTCCCGACTCGACACCGCTCGCGACATCGACCCCCGCTGGTTTCACCTGGGCGATTGCGTTTGCGACATTGTCGGCAGTCAAACCGCCCGCAAGGATGATTTCGCGTTCCGGGTAGCCCTTTACAGCTAGTGCCCCGAGCGCCCAATCCATCGTCTCTCCGCTGCCACCGTAATCGTTCGGGGCATAGGCATCGAGCAGCAGAGTCGGCGACTGGTAGGCCAGAGCACGATCAAGACCGGCACGATCCCGAATGCCCATCGCTTTGAACCAAGGCGAACCCTGAGTGCCAGTGGGTGCAACAGGGTCAGGTCTGGGACTATACCCTGTTGAGTCGGTGACTATACCCTGTTGGGTCGAAGACCTTACCCTGTTAGGTCCGAGACTTAACCCTGTTGAATCGGCGAGGTAACCCTGTTGAATCCACGTTGCGATTTGGTCGGGGGATTCGTCGCCATGGAGTTGAACCCAGTCGATCAGACCGCTGTCTCGGATCCTAGCGAGATCGTCGGAAGATGGATTGACGACTACGGCTACACGTTGAACCTCCGTAGCGAGGTCTCGGAGCCATTTGCCTGCCTCTTCCAGCGCGATGTAGCGCTTCGATCTTGGATACAGGTTGATCCCGATCGCATCGGCCCCCAGCTCGACAATCGCCTTGGCCTGCGCGCCGGATCGGATCCCGCAGATCTTGATGGCGGGAGGGGTCATGGAGTTGTTTCGCTGCCTTGTTCTGTTTCAAAGGTGAACGGGTTCACCACCCTCAACGGCAAGCTCTCAAAATCCCGAACGTTGCGCGTGGCCAGCGTGAGATCGTGATAAATGGCGGTGGCGGCAATCAAACTATCGGCTATCGGACGAGTCCTAGCTGACTGTATCCTGCCCCATGCGTCAGCGATTGGTTCGCTGATTGGCAGGATGAAATCTCGTCGGGTCGCGAGGAGCTTTGCGAGCCATTGCTCAAGACTGGCACACTGTTCGGGAGACCGGCGTCGCAGCGACTCAATACCTTTGCGAATCTCTCTTACTGAAATGACGCTGATATATTGCGGGAGTCTTCGATTCGCTTCGGCCCAAGCCGCCACTGCGGGATCAGTCTTGCGAGGATTACGGAGTTCGCTCACTATATTGGTGTCGATAAGCAACTTCATTCGCAGAAGTCGGGAGCGCGGTCTGTGGTATCTGGATCACGCTGAAGCGCAAGGTCAATCTCACTGTCATCCGCGTTTTCGGGGTCGAGCAGATGTTCGAGAAAAGTGCGTTGTGGTATCGGCGGCGTAGCGGCGAGGATGTTGACTGCTTCATCTTCGATTGACCGATCGTGCGCAGTTGCTCGTTGGCGAAGTTTAGCAATGAGAGCTGGAGAGACGTCGGTTAAGAGCAGGTCAGCCATGCTATTGAGTGTCCCACCTCTTAACGCTCGGGTCAATTTCCATCAAGAAGCTCACAGTCTCCCCAGCCCGTCATCGATCGCTGCGAGCAGATTGGCAATCGTCTCATCGGTCTCGTCCCCCATGTTCGAGATGCGAAAGGTTTTGCCTTTGATCTTCCCGTATCCGCCGTCGAGCTGGAGCTGGTGATCATCGCGGAGGATGCCCTGAAGTTTGGCCACGTCAATTTCCCGATTGTTTTTGACGCAGGTGAGTGATTTTGATCGGAATCCCTCGGGGGCGAGAAACTCGAAACCGCGCGCTCGGACCCACTCGTGGACGGTATCGTTTAGGCGGGTATGACGAGCGAATCGATTTTCTGGGCCTTCGTCAAAGATCACATTCAGCTGATGCTGGAGTCCGTAAATCGTCGAGATGCACGGCGTGCTTGGAGTCATTGACTTCTCCTGATTCTTTTTGAATTCGTGAAAGTCGAAATAATAACCCCGGTCGTCAATCTTCGCGCTGCGCTCGAAGGCACGCTCCGAGACGGTGAAAAGGGCAAGACCAGGAGGCAGGGCGAGAGCCTTTTGTGATCCGGTGAGGATCACGTCGGCACCGACAGCGTCAAAGTTAATGGGGAT
>JBCCBR010000519.1:0-2830 GCA_039033935.1 Verrucomicrobiota bacterium | reverse complement strand
TCGAAATTTTCCCGCCCCTGCTCCTTCCAATTTATCGTTCGACTCGATTCTACCATGACATCACCGCCACCGCCCAGCCCGAATAGCCATCGGCCTCCAAGTTGGCCTAAAACCATCGGAATCATCTGCTTGGTCTTTGGAGGTCTCGATTTGCTGAACGGGCTTTTCTCAGTAGCAACGGCTGGTTTCGTCGCCCAAAACCTGATAAATACCGTCGAGCTCTCCGGTCAACCTACCGACGATGTCATTCCGGTAGCGGCGGAGGTCAAGTCCGGGCAGTTCCGTCAGGGTCTAGTAACCTTCGGCCTTGGTGTCATTCTGGTCCCCGGGGCGATCCTGCTTTTAAAACGACGCGCCGTATCACGCTGGATCCTGTTGGGCTGGTCCTGCCTGAAGCTAATTCTTGGCAGCTACCTCGCATGGCACGGAGCGGAACTAGCTCGAAAGCAAATCGAAGTCGGAATCATGGCAGGAATTGCCGAGGACGGAAACACTCCTCCGGAAATGGCATCATTTTTTGGTGCCTTTGGGGACATTGCTCAGATCCTTACACTCGTAGTGGGCCTCATCTTCGTTGCTTTACTGCCCGTCTTCCTTCTTGTCTGGTTCAGCCGCAAAAAAGTCCGAAGTGAAGTAGAAAGCTGGAGTTGAGGGCCCTCAGTCACCTTGCTTCGGGAGAGAATTCCGACGCGTGCCTCGGGACTCGAGTGCTGATAACTCTTGGGCGAGGCGTGCTTTTTCCTCCGCGAATTCACCAACCCCCGCAAGATTGGTGAACTGGCCGGGATCCGCGTCCATGTCATAGAGCTCTTCGTCGTTCGTCCGGTAACGGAAATAGGCCCAGCGGTCTGTGCGAATCGCGTTACCACGGTCCCCCGGGACGTAGACTGAATCTCGAATCGACGCCTCGGGATTATCCAAGATCGGCTGCAGACTGAGCCCCTGAAGCGTCTTTGGCTTCTCAACTCCAACCCAATCGCACACGGTCGGATAGAAATCGGTCAGCTCGACCAGTGAGGTGGACCGCCCTGCAGCGCCCCCAGGCGTCGCAACGATCAGCGGGACGCGAATCACTTCCTCATGGAGGACAGATTTCTGCCAGAAATGGTGCTCACCGAGATGATAGCCGTGATCGCTCGTGAAAACCACTGCAGTCGATTGATCGAGGCCAAGTCGCTCCAACTCATCGAGAATCCGACCGACCTGCTGATCCATGAAAGTGACGTTGGTGTAGTAGGCCTGCCACATTCGTCGGATATTGTCAGGATACTTTGCCATTCCGCTACTCTGGGAGGTCCGGCCGGACTGGGCGATTTTTGGTATATCATCGAGATCGCCCGGTGGCGGCTCCGGCAGAGGCATTTGATCCAGGGGATAGTCCAAAAACATCTCCGCCGGTGAGACATGCGGGTAGTGCGGACGGACAAAGCCTGTCGCAATGAAAAAGGGAGTTTCGGACTCGGCTCGCTGCCGCAGCAGTTCGATCGTCTTGTCTGCTGCGATCGAATCGGGCTGGTCCGAGCCATCACCGTCCGCCTCCACCGTGATGAACATGCGGTCGCGATCCCCCGCCGTCTGGCGGCCTTCCTGCTCGCGGGTCGCGATGTCAAAATTGAGCAGTCGATAAAGGCCCTCCGTATGGGACTCTCGCCCGGCGCAATTGAAGCGCTGGGTCCAGCAGGCTGCGATGTCGTTACCATCCGTTCCCGGCATCGTGTCGCCCGGGACCCGCATGTGAAAAATTTTCCCGACCCGCGCCGAGTAAAATCCGTTGGCGATGAGATGCTCTCCGAGGGTCGGCCCTCGGTCATCAACGTAGCGGCTGTGCATGAATGACTGGCGCGATGGATGACAGGCCAGGCCCTGGCAGTAGGCGCGCTCAAATACCATCCCTCTCGCAGCCAGCTTATCGAGGTTCGGAGTCTGGCAAATCGGATCCCCGTAGCAACCCAGGACGCTTGCTTTGAGATCGTCAGAGACCAGGAAAAGGACGTTTTGAATCGGCTCTTCGGATCGAATCGCAGGGCTTGCGAGGAGTAAAATCAGGGAGGCTACAAGAAGTCTCATCTGCCGAGTTTAAGTCCGTTGAAGAGGGAGAGACAATTGTTTTCCTTTCGCCATAGAGACGAGTAGCCCCGTTTGCCAAAACGGGGCGTGGAGCGCATTCGATCGCTCAACCCCACCCCGCTTTGGGAAAGCGCGGCTACGCGCAGAAGTGTAGCAGCGTTTGCCAAAACGGGGCTCGGAAGCGCTGTCCGATCGCTCAATCCGACCCAACGCTCGCAGGAATTGCCGCATCTTCGGCACGATCTTCGGAAGCGCTCACTTCCCGCCAGAAAATATCCCAGAATTTCTCGTGCCCGATCGCAACGGCAGGAAACCTAGGCAAAACGGATCCGCTGAACTCCCACTCTTCGGGCCGCTGGACCATGCCCTTCCGCACCGGATTCTCGCGAATATAGCCAACGACACTCCGGAAAGCTCCTCGACTACGATCCTCTGCACGCAATACATGATCAAACGCCTCCTTCTGCCACTCGGCCCCTCGTGATTTCAGTTTCGAGCCAAGATCTTTTCGAATCCGCCGAATCGTAAGTCGTTGATCCCCGCTCTCCTCCGTTCCGATCAGCAACACATGGAGGTGGTCGGGCATCACCGTGTAGATTGGACAAAACAAGCCCTCCTGAAAACACCGGTGAATCAGCGACTCTCGAAATGCCTGATGAAATTCTGAATCAAGCCAGCCGGTCTCACGATTTTTCGTCGTGAAAATCCAATGAACATAAGCTCGCCCGCTGTAGTAACTCGGATGCAGTCTGGGTAGGTGTTT
>JBCCBR010000518.1:0-2851 GCA_039033935.1 Verrucomicrobiota bacterium | reverse complement strand
CTGTAAGCCGTCGTCCGGATCATCATGATCTGGTTGGTCGGTCGAGTTGCGACAGAAGTGTTCGGGACAGAAGTGAGGACGATCGGAGGACCGGCCTGGATGGGTCTGCGCTGAGCGACCGGATCCGGAATCGCCGGCGCATCTGCTTCGAGGTCTTCAGGCGTTGCCTCTTCCCCGTCCAGTGCAATAGGAGCCGTGCCATCGACGGAGTTCTGCGTTGGGGAGGGGTTGGCGGCGGAAAGCGCGGCCACATTCGACGTCGTGGTGCAGCTGGTCAGCGGCAGCGCAAGGAGCGCTCCGGCGGCTAGCATCCAGAAAGGAACATGAAGGGTGTCACTTCGCATCGTAGGGCGTTCTTTTCCTATTCGGAAATGGGAAGAAGTCAAATGCCAGACTCTCCAGTTCCTAAAGGTAATCTCGATTGATCGAGGGGTCTAATCTCTTTTTGAAGGGGTGGGAATCCCGAGTTCCGCCCGCCGATATCAAAGTGGTCAATTCTGGAGACGGGATACCTCACGGGATTCTTAGAAAAATTTCAAGGAACGGTCAAGCTGCTCTCGGGGTCTAAAAATGGGACGATCTCGATGGATTCCGGTTTGATGGAAAGCGTTACTACCCCGGTTTCACTTAGTTTAAGTAGAGGAATGCCCCGCTGGTTGAGATCTTCAACAAGCGGAAGAGGAACCCGTTGTGACGCTGGAAATGAAGCCGCGGAAGAGATGACCACTTCGGGGGAAATGGCATCGACGAAAGCGGGGAGCCCGGAGGGTGAGTCGATATGCTGTCCGCGGATCCAGACTTCTGCAGAAAGATCGATCCCGGAATCGAGCAACTGCTTTTCCGTTTCGAATCCTGCGTCTGAGGTCATGAGAACGCGGATGTCACCATACTGAAGTTTCAAGACAAGAGCTCGATCGTCGGCGAGCCTTCCCGCCGTGGCGGACCGGGGAGACAGAATGCGAATGGTTGCATTCGGATGGGGGCGCAGCCGCTGCCCTTGCTCCAGTGAGATCCGCTGGACACCGCGAGCACTTGCCAGCTGGTCAATCTCCGGATAAACCGGTGATCGATTTGATCGCGTTGATTCAAAGAGGATAGCAGGATGAAACTGCGAAAGAACCGTCGCGGCCTCCCCGATGTGCTTTGTATCACCGTGGGTCAGGATCAGAGCATCGATCGCGTTGACCCCCCTCGTCCGCAGGAGCGGCAGCATTTGTCGCCTGTAGGTGGCTGAGCCGCCGGGATCGACCATCCAGAGCGTGCGTCTTGCTGAGTCGGATTCGGGGAAATCGATGAGCTGCGCACTGCCACCCCGTTCGCTCATGATGTCTATCCTCAACACGTCGGGTTCAGGCGGCTGGACCCCGGAGAATCCGCCGCTGTTCTGGTAGGCCCCGGGCAGGGAACCGAAAAATTGAGCGAGGAACGTGAGAAAAACCGTGAGGCTCACGTTTACCCGGTTGACCCAGCGGGTGAGCCAGACTGCCTGGAGACTGAAGCTGGTCAGAGAGAGCACGGCCAGGCTCACCACGAGCGAAGCGAGAGGGACCATCAGGATATTGGCGAGCACCCCGACCGGCGCAAAGCTCTGGAAGTGCCACACGAGCAAGCCCAGAGATCCGAGCCAGGAGACCACCGAAACCGCCAGCGCTGTGGCGACGCCGGTCACGAGTCGATCCTTGAAACGCCGAATCGGTCCGCGAAGCGTTTTTGGAATGAAAGGGTCGGTAAGCCAGGGGAGAGAAATTCGATGTTGAAGGGGCGCCGCAAAGAGCGCGATGAACAGAAGTACGGCGAACGAAAGCTGAAATCCGGGAAGGAACAGCTGCTGCGTGTCGAAGGCCAGAATCAGCAAAGCAGCGAGAGCGAGGCTGTTCAGCAAATTGGGTTTTTCCTTCACCGCAAAACCGGCGAGGACGACCGAAAGCATGATCGCTGCCCGGATCGCCGAAGGTCTTAACCCAGTCAGCACGGCATAAAAAAGGATCAACGGGATCACGATGAGGACAGCGTGGCGACGGGGGATGCGAAGTAGAAGCAGCAGCCCGAAAAGCAAACCGGCAACCACCCCGACGTGAAGGCCCGAGACAGCGAAGAGGTGCATTGTCCCGCTTCGGCGGAAAGAGTTTTCGAGATCTTCCGGCGTGTTCTCTCGAGCGCCGAGGGACATCGCCGCAATGAGCCTGGCATAGGGAGCCCCTTCGGCGGAGACGCCGGCAAACAAGCCCTGCTCCAGGCGATCTCGCAGTCTCTGCGCGAATGAAATCAGGGTTGAACCTTCGATTCCCTCGCGTAGCTCAAGCTCATCGCCTTCACGGATCTCCAGGCGAGCGAGAGATCCTGACTCGCGAAAGTAGAATCGTGCCGGATCAAATCCACCCGGTGAGTTGGCGCGGTCGAGCGGATATAGCAGCCCCGAAAAGGTGATGCGTTGACCATAGTGTAGATCGCTGCGCGGTTGCTGAATCCAAACGGGGACCCGATGATCGCAGGCGACTTCAATGCCCTGGATCTCGATAGATTCGATCTGAAGCTTGGTCGAGCTGCTGCGCTGGCCGGAGTCGAGCCGGTCTGCGATCCAGCCGGAGCCCTGGATTTCGATACGCCCGCCTTTTGCCAACTCACCGGCGAGCGGGAGCGCTCTGATCGATTCGAGTCGCCAATGGTGGACGAATGCGAAGATTAACAACCCGAGGCAA
Source organism: Verrucomicrobiota bacterium (assembly GCA_039033935.1). Taxonomy (GTDB): domain Bacteria; phylum Verrucomicrobiota; class Verrucomicrobiia; order Verrucomicrobiales; family DEV007; genus Arctic95D-9. Next base: position 152 of record JBCCBR010000518.1, on the reverse strand, counting down.
GCCATCGCCGGGATTGAGCGCATCCTGTGATGATGCCGAAAACTCATCACGCCTCCCATTAGTGCGAGGATGAGGACGAAAATAAAAGTCAGCCACTGGCTGCGATCAGCGAGAACGATTCCCACCATCGCCGCCACTGAGACAATCGCGAG
>JBCCBR010000517.1:0-2855 GCA_039033935.1 Verrucomicrobiota bacterium | reverse complement strand
TGATCCACTGATTCAGGGAGACCTCACTGTCAATGGAAGGGCGGTCTTCTGGGATGCGATTGAAAAGGACCTCAGCTCGGGGCTCAAGGCAGACGAGATCGTTCTCCCGAACGATACCACCGGCAGCGTCACGCTTGTAAACTCAGATGGCGGGTCCACGATTGCCACAAATTATCCCATTCAGCGTCAGACGACCGGATTCACCGGCTCGTCCCCGAGCTACAAGGGTGGATTGGATCTGATCGACTCTACCCAAAACGAGCACAACACCTACGCTGGGAAAGCTCGCAAATCTGGCGACTATGAGGAGATCGATGGTAGTCTCCCCACAGCTCGTGGTGGACTTGCCACAAACGTACCTCCAGGACCGACAGACTCCACCCTCGCCAGCTCGATCGACCAAGCCGAAGCCGGGGCCAAGTCGAGCGACGATCTCCGCGCCGAGCTTGCGGCGGCCCAGCCTCTCTCGTCAGCGATCATGCAACAGGCGATTGACCGAAGCAATGCGCTGACGGCCTCCCATCTCTGGGAGACACTACAAGAAAACTCGCCACTCCCGTCCGACGTCATTCCCGACGTGATCGGTGAAGCCGACAACAGACTGACCACCACACAAAAGGACGCTCTCTTCGACGCCAGCCAGGTCTGGTTTGCATCCAGTGGTGACGGTCACGTCCGGGTCAACCTCGGGCAGGACAATCTTCCTCACCTCATTCTGTCGCGGATCAATTACCTGCATCTTGCCGGTTCGGAGACTTTCGCTCTTCTCGACGAGGATGCCGAGGACGAGCCGCGAATCATCGTTGTCGATAACCCGGATGGCACTGGTCTGGCTGAGGTTCTTTTTGAACATGGAAGCAAGCGACGCTTCGTACTCGCGGTCCGAACAGGGACCCCAACTCCAGCGGCTCCTGGGACCCATGAACCGATCTTCCGCTTCGAAGGCAACTTCGCATTCGCAGAGTGGCACACGATCCTGGAGCTGGAAAATACCGGAGCCCGCTTTGACACCGACGATATCAGCTCGGCCAGAATTATCGGCGGCATACGAACAAACCGGCGCCTCGAAGTGATATCGGGCTCTTTGTCTCTCGAACAACAGTTCGAAACTGAGGGTCTCGAGACTCTCGTGAGCCGCAACGCTTGGATTGAGGCCTACCGCAAATAGACATCATGCAGTCAAGACAATCAAAAAGGAAGGCCTCCAGATCAGGCTACACGTTGATCGAAGCGCTCGTTGCCAGCGGTATTCTCGTGATCGGAATCACCGCAGCGGCATCGATGTCGCTCCAACTATTGACTCAGGAAGAGATCAATGAGCGCACCGTGCGCGCCTTCAACTACCTCGATAATGCGGCACGCCTTTATCAGCTGGGTCTCGATCCCAACGTGATCGATGACCTGCTTCCGGAAGAACCGGTTGTGACATCCTTCACGACTTCCTCAAGGACCGTGAACGTCGGGGGCCTAGATCCGGTCGTCTTGACCCGACTGACGATAGAATTCAAACCGACCGCTTCAACAAAATGGAACGGCAAACGCGTCGTTCGATGGACTGGAGGCCACCGCAATGCTTCTCGCGTCGAGAGCATCGAAGTGATGCGCAGCTCAAATTATCTCTCCGAGCCCCTCTCGCGAGTTAACCACTTCCGCTAACGGCTCACCCATTTTCCCTACACCCCACCACTGTTCCACACTTTTCCAGAACTCCGTCATGCTCAAAAAAGTATCTTTAACGAATGTCCACACAGGTCGCCGTTCGGCATCGGTGGTGGATACTGGAACCGACGAAAAAGCCATCGTTGGTTCTGGAAAAACTGCTGTCGAAACTGCGGAGGTTTCTGACATCACCGGCCTCGATGAAACCATCCAGCGGCTCACGACACCCAAGCACAGCCTTGACGATCGGGTCGCCCTCTTCAACGGCCTCGCGAAGTGTTTCGATCGCAACATTCCAATCATCAAAAGCTTTCACCTGCAGGCAAACCGCGTCCGCACTCCCCGCTTTCGCGGTATCGTCGCAGACGTTTCCCATGAATTGTCCCAGGGTGAAAAAATCAGTGAAGCGATGGCCAAGTCTGGCGACGTCTTTCCGCCGGATATCATCGCCCTGATCCGCGCCGGTGAGGAATCGGGTCGCCTCCCCGAGGTATTCCGTCGGATCGGCTCGAGCCAAAAGAAGACTTCGCGGATTCTCAAAAAGCTCAAGTCAGGGATGATCTATCCGGCCCTCGTCATCACCCTTGGTATTGCCGTCGTCATCGTGATGAGCTTTACGCTCGTTCCAGCGATGACCAATCTCTACTCACAGCTCAACTCCGAGCTGCCTTTCGCAACTCGGGTGATGACTGGGTTCTCGAATATCTTGCTCAAGCAACCCTGGCTCGTCGCAATCCCCATCGTCGCTCTTGTTGCCCTATTCAAAAACTGGGGACGGATTTGTCGAATTCCTTCGATTCAAAGCCTCTTTTTGAAACTCCCTGTGATTGGGGGCCTCGTCCGGAAATCGGCTGCGGCAGTCGGATTTCGGACCCTCGCTCTTCTGATTGAGGCAAATGTGCGCCTCACGAGTGCGCTCGAGATCACGAGCGAGACGACCTCGCACCATCACTATCGCAGCTTTTTTGATCGAGTGAGAGCACACATTCTATCCGGGATGACCCTCCCCGACGCCTTTCTGGTGGAATCTCACTGGCTCGGCGATGACGGACGGATGATTTGCGGCCTCATGGAAACTGCGGCCGAAACCGGATCCGGCACGGAACTTCTCAACGAAATCGCGGACGACTACGAAGATGAGCTCGATACCGCCGCGAACCAGATCGATAAGCTGATCGAGCCCATCACCATCGTGA
>JBCCBR010000516.1:0-2855 GCA_039033935.1 Verrucomicrobiota bacterium | reverse complement strand
CCATGCGAAAGAGGATTGGATGGCGGTCGCTGATCTGCACTTTGGCTTTGAGGTGCGGCGACGGGCAATGGGGGGGCTCTGGCCAATGTGGGGGATGGAAACGATTGCCGAGCGGCTTGAGTCGCTTGTGTCCGACTACCGCCCCGAGACCCTCGTCCTGGTTGGCGACGTGGTCGACTCGGGCCACGCCCCGCGTGAGGCGGTCACCTTTCTCGACACCATTGCTGATCTCGGGCCCGAGCTCGTGCTGGTCGAGGGGAATCATGATCGTGGCCTCGTGCGTCGTCACCGTCGATGGGTCGATCACTGGGTGACTGACAGTTGTTTCTTTCACCACGGTCACCTGGATTCCGAAACCTTCGAACAGCTCCGTAGAGCCGGCAAAACTGAGATCAGCGGTCATCAGCATCCCTCAATTAATTTCGGAGACGGTGCCGGAACCAGTCTCCGCCTGCCATCCCTCGCAACCGAGCAGCTGCCCTCCCACGCGCGCTGGACGCTGCCGGCCTTTTCGCCGTGGGCTGGGGGCACTCGCTACGAACCCGACGATATCGAGCATGAAGTGAAGCTCTACGCCTGTTCCCGTCAGCGTGTTTTCGAAGCGTGTTAGAATGAATTCGCCAAAGCATCTCCTGGTCATCGGACACGGGTTCATCGGCTCGGCGGTGGCGAAGCTCGCTCACGAGAGCGGGTCCCAGGTAACCGCGGTGAATCGGACGGCAACAGATTCGGAAGCCTATCCGGTGGTCGAAGCAGACGTCACCTCAGACACGTCGATCAAACATCTCGCCGCTGCACTGAAAGGGAACCCACCGGACTGGATCCTTCACTGCGCCAGCTCAAGCAGGGGCGGAGCGGACACCTACCGAGAGGTTTTTGTCGCAGGGATCAAACGTCTCGCCGCATCATTCCAGGACACTCCGGTAGCGTTCACAAGTAGCACCAGCGTCTATGGCCAGACCGATGGACCGGTCGTCACTGAATCATCCCCTACCGAACCTGACCGCGAAACAGGCCGCCTACTGCTCGAGGCTGAAGCGAGCGCTCGTGCGACTGGCGGGCTCGCGCTGAGGCTGGCTGGGATCTATGGACCGGGGCGCTCGATCTATCTGAAGCGTCTCTTTGAAGGAACCGCCACCATCGAGTCGGGCGAGGTGAGCCGAGCCGTGAATCAGATCCATCAAATCGATGCGGCAAAGGCAACCCTCCACCTCATGGCGACCGAGCATGGAGAGACAGGCGCGACATTCAATATCGTCGACAACACCTCCATGACCCAGCGGGAACTCTATACCGATCTTGCGAGGAAGCTCGGTTTCACCACCCCGCCCGATGCTCCCCCTGACATGAATCGCAAACGTGCCTGGACCAATAAGATCGTCTCCAATCTGGCTCTCCGCTCGACCGGTTGGGAACCCATCTATCCCGGTTACTTTGACGCGATTGAGCAGGATCCAGCTTTACTGGAAAGCTACCGAAAGTAGGACAGAACTCAGCCCTTCCGAAACGAGGCCACCTGAAACTGCCGGCCCATCATTTGAGGGTGGGTCAGCGTTTGGAATTGGCGCAGCAGTTTTTGAGTCGCCTGATCCGGTGGCCGCCCATCCAACTCGGCGAGCCATGGCTTGGCCGCCTCAATCAGAAAGTGATGCTGATCTTCGAGATTGAGAAACTCAAGGCCAGCCTGACGCGCCGCACCGATCAAGAGCGTCCAATTGACATGCGAGGTGATGTCAAGCTGACCGGGCGATTGGAGAGGGTCGTCGATCGCCTCGTGCTGTCGATACCCCCGGATCGTCCCTTCCTTCCGGGCCTCATCAAAATAAGCTCCAGCTTCGTGCCCGTAGTCGATTATCCACCATTCACCTCGCTCGAAAAGATCGGCAACTGGGCCAATCCAGTCGACCACTTCGAGGCACAACTCGGTCTCATAGCCGCCCGGAAGTGAAGCTGCGTCTGGCAACCCACCGCAGTTCTGAGCCAGCGCCTTGCTGAGCTCTTCGCTTGGCTCGATCAGGGTTTTAGTGAAGGGCCTCCCATCTGTCGACGAGGCGACCCCGATTTCCCACCAGCGTTGGCCGTCCGACTCGATCCGATGGCAAGGGAATGCATCGAGCAATTCATTGCAGAGGAAAACGCCGCGCTCGCATCTGGCTTCCGCGGCTGAGGCATAAGCCTCGATCGGGAGACCAATCTTTTCAAAGCGCTCCCTGAGACGCTCGCGAGAGCGAGGACGCGGCTCGATCAACCGGTATTGAATCGCTCGCCGACCTTCTCGATCCGATTTTTCCTCCGAGGCGCTGACAAAAATCCCCCGCTCCTCCAAACCACGGCAAATATCGATCGCTAGCTGCCCGTCGTGCCCTCCCTGCTCAATGATCGCAAAAGGTGCCCTGGCCTCTGGATCTGACTGTAAAAGTGACTCGATCCGGTGACTCAGAAGCGTGCCAAAGAGGTCTCCGACCGAGACACTGGTGATAAAATCGCCCCGTCGCCCAATTTGATCAGTCTCTGACTTAGAATAATATCCATAATCCTGATGATAAAGGACCAAGGTCATCCATTCTTTGAAAGAGATCGATTGGTCCGGACTTTTTGCGATTCTTTGAAAGATAATCTCTGAAAGCGGCGTATCTTCCGAACTGAGGCTCATTAGATTCGTGGCGTTCGTTTCGAAGCCCTATCGTTAGCGCCTTGATCCCCAACCCGTAAACTCGATTTTTCCGTGCCAAAGCATCCGGACGAAGACAATTTTGACGCAATCGGACAAGGGAGTCCAGATTTGGACGCTCTCCCCGATTCGGCACCGTCGGAGCTACCGCTCGCGCCTGGGGGCTGTATCTCAGTGAGGCCGT
>JBCCBR010000515.1:0-2868 GCA_039033935.1 Verrucomicrobiota bacterium | reverse complement strand
TCGAAGCCGTTCATGAAATTGACGGGATCAAGCGCATCCGATTCACCTCGCCCCACCCGATCGGCTACAAGGAGGATGTGATCGAGGCCTTCACCTATCTCCCAAAGCTGGTCGACCACGTTCATTTCCCGATGCAGTCGGGCTCAGACCGCATTCTCCGCCGGATGCACCGCCCCTACAAAGCCCAGCGCTTCATTGATATCTGCGACAAGATGAAAGAGGCACGGCCCAACATCGCGATCTCGACTGACATCATCGTCGGATTTCCCGGTGAGACCGAAGAAGACTACCAGGCGACGAAGGACGCGGTTGAGCATGTCCAGTTCGACCAAGCCTACATCTTCCGCTACTCCCCGCGCAAAGGGACGCCCGCCTCCGACATGGACCAGCAGCTCCCTGAAAAACTGAAAGAAGAGCGGAATCAGGATCTCCTCGCCCAGGTCAATGAGATCGTGGAGCGGAAAAATGAGGAGCACGTCGGGACGACTCAGGAAGTGCTCTGCGAAGGCCCGAGCCGCTACAATTCGGAGCGGCTCAGTGGACGGACGCGGACCAACCGCATCGTTGTCTTTGAAGGCGACGCCGACCGCATGGCTGGCGAGCTCTTCGATGTCGAAATCTACGAGACCACCGGGCATACCCTCTACGGCGATCCGGTCTTGCAATACGCGTGATTCACCGCAACTTGGCGCGCTCGATCGGCGACATCCCCGGTCCCATCAAGCGATCTTTGTGACCCTCCATGCAGGCGATTTACGACTATCTCTACAAGCCCGGTCTTCCGCTCCAAACGATGGGGATCATCGTCGGAGTCTTCCTCCTCGTGACCCACCTCTTCGCCTTGATCAAACCGGACCTGGCGAAAGATTTTCTCTCAAAATTCCCGCGTCACGAAAAAATCGGGATTGTTCTGTGCGTGATCGCCTTTGCCTGGGGCCTTGTCGTCTGGACCGGGATGGATCTTGGCGAATTCTACTGGGCGGAGCGCTACGTCCAGCTCATCATTATCGCGGTCGGGGTCGGTGTGCTGGTCTACGTCCGCGAATTCCTCGCCGTCCGCTCGCTTGGATTTCTCCTAATACTGGTCGGCGCTCCGATTCTCGATTCCGCGTTTCTTAAGGATCCGGTCAGTCGCCTCTTGCTGGTGGCATTGGCCTATGCCGGGATTTTACTCGGGATGTTCTGGATGGGGATGCCCTACCTGCTGCGCAACGCGATCAGTTGGGTGTTGAAAGTCCCGGGCCGATTCACGATCGGAGCTCTCGCCGGGGCAGTCTACGGGGTCGTCGTCCTGGTCTGTGCGATTGTGTTGTGGGGTTGATTGAGAGGAGGTATGCCACGTCCGGTTCCTGATCAATACCTGCTCCTCTGCCTCCGGCTCGGCACCTTCCTCTGCTTTCTTGGTTGGGCCTGGGCCCATCTCTACTGGGAGGGGCCCTACCACATCCTCGTCTGGAACGATCAGACCTTTGCTCTCGCGAGATCGCTCGGGATCAGCTGGGAGACCTATGTCGGCACAGAACCCGGTGGCGGCATCATCCAGAAATGGCTTTCCCGAGTCGGTTGGCTCTATGTGCTCTGCGCGATCGTCTCCCTGACAGTGCGGAAGGGGCGCTGGGTCCAACTTTCCATCGTGATTTTCGGGAGCGGACTGCTTCTTCTGATGGCGTGGGCCAAGTATGTAGGAGCCCAGCGTCAGCTTCCCATGTTGGTGGAACACGGTGGCCAGTTTTTGATGCCAATTCTGCTCGTCCTCGCGCTCCAGCTTGGCGCGCGCCATCGCGCTACGGTCATCGTCGCGCTGATCGCTTTCGTCGCGACCTTCGCCGGCCACGGTGCCTATGCGCTCGGTCTCTGGCCGACTCCGCCGACTTTTTTCGGAATGACGACCGTCATTCTCGATGTCGAATTCGATACCGCGCGACGAATCCTCCAGGTTGCCGGGATACTCGACTTCCTCATCTGCGTCGGGATATTCATTCCCGCCTTGCGAGTCCCTTCCGCCATCTACGGGGCAGCCTGGGGGCTGTTGACAGCGCTGGCTCGTCCTGTCGCTGGGATGTCAAGCGACCTCATTTACTGGGGTGCCGACCAGTTCCTGCACGAAGCCGTGCTCCGCGCGCCCCACGTGCTGATCCCGATCTATCTGGCATTGCTCTGGGGCTTCCGACAAAAGCGCAAACAACCGCTCCCATTCTAGCCCGGTCGCGTCATTCCCTGTGCCCTGTTTTGATTGGCAAAATTTCTCGAAGCCGTTACAAATCGCCCATGCTGAAAAACCTCATCGCATTCGCCCTCACCGCCGCTCTTCTCGGCGGCACCCTGGAGGCCCAACAAAAAGCTCCCAAAGGAAAAGGTCAGGGCCGCAAACCCCTGCTCTCTATCCCAGAAGTGGAAAAGAAAGATCAGATCTGTTTCGCGCTCTACACAGTCCACGACGAAACGCTCAAACTGACGGCGCAACTCTACCCCCTTGCGGAGGGAGATCCTCGCGAAGCAAGGCTTGAGATCGAAAAGGATGGCGCATGGGTCGAAGTCGCGACAACCGAAGTGATCGAGCCGGGCTGGACCGCTCCTTTCCGTGTTGAAAACTGGGACGATACCAGCGCCCACGCCTACCGAGTCCGTCACGGAGACGAGGCGACCTACGAAGGCACGATTCAGAAAAACCCGATTGATAAGGACGTCATCACCGTAGCCGGCTTCACCGGAAACTCGATCAATCCAGGGCACGGCGGCGATATTTCTCGCGAAGACATCCTCGCCAACATCAATCGAGTCGATGCCGATGTCTTATTCTTCTCAGGAGACCAGGTTTACGATCATTTCAAGCACCTCGCCGCTTGGCTCAAGTTTGGTCGCGACTTT
>JBCCBR010000514.1:0-2869 GCA_039033935.1 Verrucomicrobiota bacterium | reverse complement strand
AGAGGTTTTTTGACGAGCCATCGGATGAATGACTGCTTGTAAGAGAGACGCACTCCATCCGGCTTTACGACGACCGCTCCGATCGCCATCTTGCCAAGGGTCCCGCCGTATTTACCCGTCATCCAGGTCTCGTAAAAAATGCTGATGGCCGTGACCAAAATCAACCCGACAACGTACGATATCGCCATCGCTACGGTGAACCCGGGGAGAAGCATGTCTTCCGAAGCTTGCGCCTCAATCCCTCCGCCCGCAAATGCAGCGACATAGTAAGGAATGAAACAGATGTAAGTTGGGATCAACTTGACCATGTAATCGATCGTTGAGGAGAGGACGCGCCACCAAAACCCGACGTAAATGAGAACCCCTTCGGTGGCATCGCTCAGGTCAGTCTCGCCTGACTCCATCAGGCTCTGCACGAAAGCATCTTTGTGCTCCAGACCGATCAAAGCGTCTCCGTATTCGACCATATCGCTTCGCTGGTAAACTCGATCGCTGTGAGCGCAGACCCCGATCTCTACTGGCGTGCCATCTTCACCAGGCTCATACAGATCAGCCGCGACGGTGTGGAATGGGACCCACTGAGGCAACTCCTCTCGCCAGACCAGGCTCGCCCCGAGTACGTCGCCGCGCTCGCTCGCCGCCCGAATTTCAGCAGGTTCGACCGGGCCTACCTGAGTTCCATCGTTGGCTGTGAAATACCAGTGTGCCATAAGCCGACCATACTGCACGCGAGGCGGATTGCGTGCCAGATTTTTCCGAAGTGGCCGACGGGTGTGTGTGCGACAAAACACACTCTCACGGAATGGGGTGCAAGGTCGCAGGTTGGAAAACCCACGCCCCCTTTTCGCTTGCGCTACCCACCCTGCACCGGAGGCATCAGCGCGACCTCGTCCCCATCTCCGAGCGCCGTCGAAAAATCAGCATACTCACAATTCACCGCCACGAGACAGCGTCCGCGCCACGATTCGAGCGCTGGATACTCTCCACTGAGCACTTCCCACAAGCCCTCGACGCTCGATCCAGGAGGCAGACTCAGTTCCCTCGAATCCGCTCCGATGAGTTCCTCAATCACCGAAAAGAAAAGCACTCGCACTTTCATCCGCCCTTAGCCCCCGGCCTCGATCCACTCCGGCTTCAGCACGCCGATGACAGGGAGATTCCGATAGACACCGTCGTAATCGAGCCCATAGCCGACCACAAATTCATCACCGATTTCAAACCCGACGTAATCCGCTTCAACTGCTTCCGCTCGTTCGATTTGCTTCGAAAGGAGCACCGCGCTCCGAATCGAGGCCGGACCACATTCGCGAGCGAGCCGCTCTTTGATCGCGGCGAGGGTTCGCCCGGTATCGAGGATATCGTCGAGGATCAAAACATGACGCCCCGTCACTTCAGGAAGGTGATTCTGTAGGAAAGTAACCGTTCCCGAGCTCTCGGTGCCGCCGTGATAACTCGCCACCGAGATCGACTCCACTTTCAGCGGGAGATGAATTCGGCGGATCAAGTCGGCCATGAAAAGCGCACCGCCCTGGAGGATTGTGATCACGGTGAGGCTTTCCCCGGCGAGATCTGCAGAAATTTCGCGAGCCATCTGGCGGACGCGTTGCTCGATTTCCTGCTCTTGAAACAGGACGCGCTCGAGACGCTCATACATTGGGTGACTCTCCCCGCTCATCACCGCCCACCAGACACGGCAAAGTTGGTCGCTTCAAGCGCAGAACGTGATCAGTCGATCAATTTTCGCTCCTCATCCATCCAGAAGCTTCGCCGCCACTGCCTGCCCCGCGCGAGTGCCCGTTGAAAAGCAAGCCTGTAGCAGATACCCGCCAGTCGGAGCCTCCCAATCGAGCATCTCTCCAACAGCGAACACGTTCCTCGCCTTGAGCAATTCGAAGTCAGTCCCGAGTTCGCTCCAGGAGAGCCCTCCAGCGCTGGATATCGCTTCCGAGAGTGGCCGGGGCCGAATCAGCGGAATCGGGCAGCACCTGACCGCTTCCGCAACCTGCTCAGCCGATCGCCACGGGCCAAGCCCTGGGAGGAAGCGGAGTAGGCGCTTCGCCCCTTCGTCGAGATGCAGTCGCCGGGTCGCCTCGCGCGCAAAGTTTCGCCGGATCGAGCCAAGCCGGTCACGGATCTCGGAGAGACTCAAGTCGGGTTTTAAATTCAAGAGGATGACCGGCTCGGCAGCGTTCCTCAGATCAGGACCCAACGCATAGATCGGCCCCCCTTCGATCCCACTTCGGGTGATGACGAGTTCACCTCGCACCGATTTTGACCCGGCCGCCGATACTGAGACATTTTTCAGTGGGAGCCCGGCCCCGTCCGCCACGATTTCTTCAGGCCAGTCAACTTCCCAGGCGACATTGGCGGCTTCAAAATCGGAAGAGGCGATTCCGAGACGATCGAGCCACCCTCGCCAGCCACCATCGGAACCCGTCTGAGGCCACGATGCGCCCCCGAGCGCCAGGACAATTGCATCTGTCTCAATCGGCTCACCCTGGTCCAGCTCAACCAACCACCGTGCCCCATTCCGCCGGATTCCCCGGCAGAGACATCGCCCCCGAAATTCAACGCCAGCCGACTCAAGTCGTCGCAACCAGCGTCGCAACAGCGGGGCGCCTTTCATCGGCTCCGGGAAGACCTTTCCTCCTGATGAAACAAAGGTGGTTAGCCCAAGACCGGCGACCCAATCCCGAAGCATTTCCGGACTAAACTCACGCAAAGACTCCTCGAGATGGGCCTGAGAGGCTCCATAGCGCTCGAGGAAGGGTTGCCTAGGCTCAGCATTGGTCAGATTAAGCCCTTTGCGCCCCGCGATTATATCAAAACACGGACTTGGACTATCTGCTGTAACAACTGTATTTGCATT
>JBCCBR010000513.1:0-2874 GCA_039033935.1 Verrucomicrobiota bacterium | reverse complement strand
CAAGGCGAGGCTCCGCTCTCGGGTCGAGGCTCTTTATTCGCTGAAGCACCGCAGTCCGGCTTCAGTCCTGATCAGCAGCGATTCATCGAGGGGCACGGGCGTCGCCATGATCATTTCGCCGAGCTCATTCCGAACCAGCGGATTGAAGGTCGGACTGGCTTTGATGACAGTGACTGCCCCCTCCATGCTCGAGAAGAAAATGCGATCGCCGACCGCGACAGGTGAGCCGGAGTAGTTGCCAGCGACGCGTTCGGTCCAGTGGATCGCACCCGTTGCGGCATCGAAACAAGTCGCCACCCCTCCGTCCGAAATCACGAAGAGTTCCTCACCGACGAGCAGCGGTGACGGTCGCGTCGGGATGCGCTTCGTCTCTTTCCAGGCCAGATCCGAGTCAGGATCCAGCATTCCCTGACCGGGTTTAACAGCGAGGAGCTCTGACTGGCCAAAGCCCGTCGCCACGTAGAGCAGCTGATTCGCTTCGCTGAAAGCGGGGCGGGGGACGACAGAGAAACCGCTCCCGTGATCGAGACTCCAGATTTCGCGGCCATCTTTGGGGTCGTAGGCAATCAACCACTGCGCTCCCATGCAGACGACTTCTTTTCGGCCAGTTGCAGTCGGAGTGATCACGACCGGGGTATTGTATGACTTTTTCCGATCGCCAATCGGAGCTCGCATTTCAGGCCGGTCAGTACGCCAGATGGTTTCACCGGTCCTCGCGTCGAGAGCCTCGACGAACTGAGCATCGACCCCGTCGCAAATCAGAAAAAGGATGCCGTCATCCACGACCGGAGAGGATCCTGGACCGACTCCGTGCTCGATCACAATTTTGCGTTCCCAGACAGTCTCCCCGCTCTGACGATCAATCGCGAATGTGCCGAACGCGCCAAAATGGGCAATCACGAGCTCTTCGAATAGCACAGGCGTGGGAGAGGCGAAGCTGTTCTGGGTGTGAATAGTCTGGGGGCTTTCGATCGATTCGAAATCGAGGCGTCGCTTCAGACTTCCGGTAGCAAGCTCGACCTCGAACACCACCAGATTGATACCTGTGGCGACCTGGCGCTGCTTGAATTTTTTCTCTTCTTCACCTGACTCGCGGAGCAGCCGAAGTCGCTCTTCTTCGTCGGGGAACACCTCGACCGCAGCAGTGAGCCAGAGCGAAACTCCATCCGACACCGGGGATGACCAGCCGCGGCCTGGAAGATCGACTGACCATTTTAGATTGGTTTCCGGCCCGAACTCGGTCGGGATCCCAGTCGCCTCGGATCTGCCCGATCCTCCTGGCCCCATGAATTCCGGCCAAACCTTCGTTTCGCTGAAGGCTGGGAGGAGGCAGGCTATTGAGAGAAAAGCAGACAGGGCAATGGGTCTCATGAAAAGAAGTCTTTGCGGCAGGCACTGGGTTTCGGAAAGGAACAGTCAGCTCCGATTCAAACCGTTTGGGCATTTAACTGTTCCCGATGCTGATCGACCTTGTCTCGGTCCGCGATTGGGTCCTGCGCTCCCCGGCCGAGACAGACCAGTGCTCCGGCGCAGTTCGCTGCCTTGACCGCATCTTCGAGCGGCTCGCGCTGGGCGATTCTTGCAGCAAAGCACCCCGCAAATGCATCGCTCGCACCGGTCGTGTCAATTGGAAGGACTGGAAGGGTCGGTACCGAAAAGAGCCCTGCGGTCCGCTCGTAGACGAGGGTATCCTTGGCACCGCGGGTCACCAAAAGTGTGTCGATCCGCATCTCGTGAAGCCGTTGCCGGGTGGCGGATTCACCTTCAACCAAGGGGTCAAACTCGAGAAGTTCGAGCGCCTCGGCAAATGAGGCGATCACATGATCCACCTTGACGTCGCCAAAAGGAAAGGCTGGGCGAAAAGGGGATGCGTGAAAAATAACCGGGGTGCCGCTCCGGTTAGCTAAATCAGCGGCTTCAATGAGGGGGCCACTGGTGACTTCGAACTGACCTAGGAGTGCATGACTCCCCTCGATCACCCGCGCGCCTTTTCTGACATCATCGCGCGCCAGATAGTCGTTCGCCCCTCCGACTGAGACAATGGTCTCATTTCCCTGCGGGTCTCTCGTGATGACACTGGTGCCAGTCTTCGAATTGATCGCATTGAGATGATCAATCTTCACGCCTTCGTCTTTCAGAGCGGTGCGGTAAGTCAGACCCGGCTCATCGTTCCCGACTGCGCCGAAAAGATGGGCGACGCACCCTTGTCGCGCAACCGCGATCGCCTCGTTGCCTCCTTTCCCTCCGCGGAGGACGTCGAGCCGATCTGCCGCGACGGTCTCTCCAATCGCCGGGAGAGAGTCGACTTTAAAATGGTAATTGATGCTGAGGGAACCGACGATCGAGACGACGGCGGGGCGAGAGGCACTCATAGTCTGGTCGCATGGGCGACAGGAGTCGCGCGCCAAGGGAGCAAATTAGACGAGGAAAGCTATCGGTGAAAAGGGAATTGCGGCGAATTGCGCGCGAAATTGAACAAGCCCCGAGCTTTCGAGGTCTCCATTTCCGATTGAAGGACTCAAGAAAAGCAGGAGAACCGGCATTCTTGAATTTGTTGAGATGATTAATGTTTCCAGACTTTCGCCTGTCTTTCGCTCGAAATCTCAATTAAACTAAACCGAGCCAACCGCACCCTATGACCCGTCCCAAAAACTTCGTGATCGCCCTCGGAATTCTCTTTTCTTTCTCCGCGACTAACCCTGCCGACGCTCAGGAGAAACCGGCTGACCAGATGACGGCTGATGAGGTGCTTCGCCTCGTGCGATACAGCTACACGCTTTACAATCGCGATTTCACCGGAAATCTCAGACAGGGCATCAAGAAAAAAGTGCCGTTCATGCTTTCGCTCAAACCCGAGGCGATCCGCTTTATCTT
>JBCCBR010000512.1:0-2883 GCA_039033935.1 Verrucomicrobiota bacterium | reverse complement strand
TGATAAATCAGTCCTCAAATTCGATTCAAGCCCTCCCAGTCGAGCCCCTTTTGGCCTATCTCGCAGGTATCGGCCCTCCGCATCTTGGAAAACCGGGCTAAGCAGGCATAGTCGCTCAGAGCCTACTGCTCCGCTTGCCGCTTCTCTCGATCGAGGCAAACGGAAACGACGCCAACTAGTGCCGCCAGGGAGGCCGCGAGACAGGAAAATACAGAAAAGCGGAGGTAGCCCGAAACGCGAGTGTCGCCCCACCCTGTCTCGAGAGGCTCCTGGAGCAAGAATAAGACCCCCCAAATTCCGATCACGCCCGCCAGCAGGATCAAACCAACACTGAGCACACTGGCGACTCGCGCCGAAACCCTTTTTGAGCGTCCCTGTTGCCTCCGCCTCAGTTCTCCGAAGACCCAGAAGACCCCTGCCGCTACAGCGAAAAACCATCCCCAGCGGATCGAACGCAGAGCGAGACCACAATTTTCGGTCAGATCTGAGGGAGAGCTCCCACCCGAAAAGCGCAATAGGTCGAACGCTGCCATCATCCCAAAGAAACCGTGGGCATTGGCCAAGGCTGTCAGCAGCAGCAGTAAACCAGCGACCAGGCCCCATCGCCTCGGGCTGCGATTTCCGCCGAAGCTGCGAACGAGTAGCGCAGCCGACCACCCAGCCAGGACCAGGCCGATAGCGATGACGTAGAGCGGGAATCTCCCGGTCGAGGCCTCAAAGTCGTGAACCTCCACTTCCGTTTCCCAGGCACCTTCAGAATTCCGCTTCGCTTCTCCCCTTCGGATCGGCTGGACTCGTGAGAGAGGCTCAACACCGGGGACGTCGTCCAGAACTTCCAAGCTCGGCAGCACCGCAACGGTCAGGGCCGAGTGATGCAGGCCAAGCCCGCTGATCGACCCCACGAAAATCAGGAGTATCGCTACCAATCGAATCGGCTTCATACACTACCCTCGCTGAGCCCTACTCCGCCTTGGTCACCGCGAGCATTTCTTCGCCACTCGAGCCTGTCGAAAGAATCCTCACGAGGTAGTCGCTGGTCTTTTCTTCCTCAGAAAACTGCAGCCAGTTGACGAGATTCTCAGGATGCTCCAGTCGCGAAAAAAGCGCTCGTTTGATCCGGCTTCGTTCGATCCACATCGTTCCATAGCCGGCGCTACCGTCTTCGTTTTGCTGATTACTCGACCAGACTTGGATCGCCGAGCCGTCCTGCTTGCTCCCGAGATACACCACGAGGTGCCCGCGCTCCCCTTTCCCAATGTTCTCGTTCCAGAAGATTTTGAGGAAATCGCCGGGCTTCGCTTCGGTGAAATCCGTGAAATTGCGACCGAGGCCCAGTCTCGCAAAGAGCACGCCGGTACCGGGACCATTGGCATTCCAATGTCCAAAAATGCCAACCCCGTCCATCTTTCCGGCAATCACCTCATACTTATCACCGACATCAGCCAACTCCCTCGCGAGGGCGCGATTTTTGGGAACGACACCCGACTGTTGCAATTTGGCGATCGCATCGACGAACAGCAGATAAGTCGCACTCGAGCAGAAGCTGTGTCGCTGACACTTCGATGGATCGACGCGCAGGCCACCGAGCGGGCCGACCGAAATTCCCGCGCCGAGCTCCTCAACTGTGGCATGAAGCTCATCGAATCTCTGATCACTCGGCAAGTCACGCCGATATGAGGCATAAATCCCAGCCGTCGGCATCGCCGCGATGCGCTCGACGATCAGCCCACTGTAGTCATTTGCTTCGGTGGTCTTCTGCCCAGAGATGGCGAGACACAAAATGCCAATCGAGAAGCCGCAGAGTTTCGATTTCCTCATCTCACAACATCCGGCGATTCAGGCGGCGAATCAAGCTCCTCGGAAGACCTCGTAATTCTCGCCCCTTCCCGGCTTGACAGGCCGTTAATTGCTCTTAAATTCCCCGCTCCTCAGCCCCGCCGGGCCGGATCGCTGCCCCACCACTCTGCGGGTCCTGGCAACGAACCCCACAATCGTGGGTCGGATCGGAAAAGTGGCTGACGAGATCTCAACCTTGAGTCCTATCATGAAGACCTTTTCTGCCAAAGCCGAAGAAATCGAGCGCCAGTGGTATGTCATCGATGCCGAAAACCAGGTGCTCGGCGAGGTGGCGGTGGCTGCTGCCAATCTCCTGCGTGGCAAAAATAAGCCGCTCTTCACGTCTCACTGCGACTGCGGCGATTTTGTCGTCGTCATCAACGCCGATAAAGTTCGCCTCACGGGTCGGAAAGAGGAACAAAAAGTTTACACGAGCTATTCCGGCTACGTCGGCGGGCAAAAGCGGGAGAACGTCTCCAAGCTCCGCGAGCGTCGCCCTGAGCTCATCGTTGAGCGCGCTGTCCACGGCATGATTCCCCACAACCGACTCGGCCGCCAGATTTTCAAAAAACTCAAGGTCTACGCTGGCAGCGATCACCCGCACGAGGCACAGTCGCCCGAGGCAATCGAGATTTAATCTTCTCCCGCACCCATTTTCATCATGAGCGAATCCTACTCCGCTACCGGTCGCCGCAAGACCTCGTCCGCCCGAGTCACCCTCACGCCGGGCACCGGCAAAGTGACCATCAACAAGCGTCCCTTCGACGAATACTTCGGCACCGTGACTCTGCAGAACCAAGTGCTCTTCCCCTTCAACGTCGCCAACGCGATCAACCAGTTCGACGTCGACATCCAGGCCAAAGGTGGCGGAGTCAATGGTCAAATCGGTGCCATTCAGCTCGGCATCGCCCGCGCCCTGCTCCAGACCAACGACGAGCTGCGTGATGATTTGCGCGAAGCGGATCTCCTCACCCGCGACGCCCGCGAGAAAGAGCGGAAGAAGCCAGGGCAGCCGAAGGCCAGGAAGCGTTTTCAGTTCTCCAAGCG
>JBCCBR010000511.1:0-2910 GCA_039033935.1 Verrucomicrobiota bacterium | reverse complement strand
CTGCCATTCAGTCTCGGCAGCTGGATGCATGATTGGATGGGGCTCTTCCTCGTGGTCTTCGCGATGCTGAAGCTTTTTGATCTGCCGGGCTTTGTTCGGGGTTTCGCGAGATACGATCTGCTCGCTGGCAAGGTGAGGGGCTACGGATTTGTCTACCCATTCATCGAACTCGTGCTGGGCCTTGCGTTTCTGGCACACTGGAATCCGGTGGTGGTTTATGCGGCGACAATTATCGTTTTCGGCTTCGGGGCAGTCGGAGTGTTTGTCGCACTGAGCCGTGGCCTCGATGCGAACTGTGCATGCCTCGGCACCTCTCTCAACGTCCCGCTGTCCAGCGTCGCTGTGGTCGAGGATCTCGGAATGGTGGTGATGTCAGTCGTGATGCTGGTGATGGTTATGTAACGGGCGGAGATCCGCGACAAACTCAATCCGCCGTAACTCGCCTCAGGCGAGCACGGTAGGGAACATTGTCCTCAATGGTCCGTCCGCCCGGTTCGGTTTCGAGGCGTGCTTTCTTCTATGGACCGACGGCCCGCCCATCGCGCCCGACCGGGGACGCGCCTGCGCTCCGTAGCCGCAGGCGAAGGAGGGTCCCTACCTCACGGAATCCTCCGAAGGCCATCCCGGTGGAACGACAAAGAGGCGATTATCCCATTCACTGCCCGACGCAAAAAGTGCCGGGCGGTTCTGTGCAGTGACCTCTTTCCGGCACCACGAGATCATCGCTTCCCGATCGAAGTCGACCGGATCGATCCAGTCGCCGGAGAGCCAGAAAGGCTTTCGCAGCAGTCGAAACGTCGACGCGCCGGAAGGCTCCTGCGAGGAGAAAAACCGCTCCAGCTCAGAGGCCCGGACCCAGAGACCACGGCTGTGCCCCGGCGAGAGGAGGGAGTCGTTCCCAGAACCGAAGTCGCCTTCGAAGGGATAAAAAATTACCCCACGCGTGAGCCAGCCTGACCCGGTGAGGTCAGAACAGATCCCTGTCCCGAAACGCTCTCCGAGTCTCAACTGGTGATCGAGCAGGCGGGCGCGTTTCCGGCTCAGGGTGTCGCGGGCATTGGGCCCGATGAAGTTGCATTCAAACTCTTCTTCGAATTCACCGCAGAGATAGAATTTGACCGCCACTTCGAGCTGGAAGGTGTGGCCAGACGCGTCGGTCATGAGGAAGTCGATCTCACCGATCGTTCGCTTTCCATCCCTGACCACGAGGTTGGAGCCGGCGAGTGCCCAATCGGGGGAATTTGCAATCAATGCGGAGACGAGTGATTCGAAGTATCGACCCACTCGGAAGTGTCCCGGTGACTCGAAGAATTCGAGGATCTTGTCGACCCTGACTGTCTCAAGCGATTCATCAAACCGCGTGAGATCATCGCCAAGCAGCGAAGGTGAACGAGCGACCCAGTAGAGGTCTTTTCGAATCTGGAGTGCCAGTGAGTCCTCGCTCACTGAGCGTCTGCGCTTCGGTCCAGCGCCTCTGCTGCGGGAGGGTTTGCAGGACTTTCCGATCCGCCAACCGTCTCTGACATTTTCTTGCGGACCGCCTCCAGTCGGTCAGCAACACCTTCCTCGACGCCCTCCAACTCGAGGGCTTTTTCGAAATACTCGATCGCTTTATCGAATTCTTCCAGCTTCTCGTAGACTTGGGCGATGTGGTCGTAAATGACAGGATCTGGTTCTTCGAGCAGTATTTCAGCCTGGAGAAGCGTGTCTCTCGCGGCCTCGTAGTCTTCGGTTAGGAAATAATACCATCCCAAACTGTCAGCGATCGCGCCACTCTCTGGGTTGAGATCGAAGGCGACTTTGATGAGTTCCCCAGCTGGCTCGATGTTTTCCCCATTCTCCAGCCACATGTAGCCAAGGTAGTTGTAGACCGTCGCAGTGAATTCGCTGTCGATGTTTTCGGGATCGTTCTGTTCGATCAGCCCGATCGTTTTTTGAAAAAGCTCCTCCGCGAAGTCAAAGTTCCCGGTTCGCTCTTCAGCTGCGGCGTAGCGGAAATAGAAGCGCTGATCCAGAAGCTCTGGTTGCTTTTCGCGCGCCAGTTCTTCTGTTTTCCGAAAATGGGGAAGGGACTTCTCCCATTGCTGAAGACGACCATAGGCTCCGGTGAGGAAGAAGGGGAAAAGAGGGGCCTCGGGGAAGAGGTAGGCTGATTCTTCGAGAAACTCGGCAGCGGCCTCGTAGTCCTCGCTGCGCATCATCATTTCGCCAAGCTCGGCATATTCCCGCTCAGTGCCTTTGCTGATTGTCAGGGCGTCTCGAAGGTAGGGGATGGCATCTGCCGCGTTACCTGATCGCAGATAGATCGCTGCGATCTGGCGGTGAACGACCACATTCTGCGAATCTATCTCAAGGATTTCTTTCAACACTTCGAGCACTTTCACTTCGTCGCCGAGACCTCCGTAAACACGGGCCAGCTTTCGTCTCACAGCGAGCTGGTCCGGACGAGCAGCGATCACCTCGCGGTATAGTTCCTCAGCAAGCTCATATTGCTGGGTGGCGTGGTAATAATCGGCGACCCGCTCTTTGACAGCGAGATCGCTGCCGCCCTGCTCGAGTGCCTTCTCGTAAAAGCGATCGAGCGGAAACGGGTCCTCTGAGGTATTGCGGTTCGGCCAGAGGGGAGCGGCGATCCTGCCCATTGCGAGCCAGAACTGCGGGTCGGTGTTTTTTCTGAGCAGAGAGGCCCGCATCGTATCGAGCGCTTCGTCGCGCCGTTTCGAAATCAGGTAGAGCTTAACCAGCTGCTCGTAAACCTCTGGTTCGGCGGGAAATTGGCGGAGGGCTCTTTCGATGACCTCGACGGCTCTGTCGCGGCCCTCCAGCTCATTCGAGTAGTAAGCAGCGAGAAACTCCGAAAGCGCGATGTGGGCGCGCGGTTCGTCGGGACTTTCGGCGAGGCTTTGTTCG
>JBCCBR010000510.1:0-2918 GCA_039033935.1 Verrucomicrobiota bacterium | reverse complement strand
GCAAGGGCGTCGAAGCGGGTTTCGTGGCTTTTGGACGAATGCATCCGCATACCGGGGACCAATCTGAGGTTTGGGCTGGATCCGATCCTGGGTCTGATCCCCTACGGAGGTGAGGCTGTCGCGACAGTGATCGGGGCGGTCGTCCTTGGCGAGGCCGGGAAAAAAGGGCTTCCGTTCAAGACGCTGATCCGCATGGGCGGAAACATGATCCTCAATGCAGGCGTCGGAGCATTTCCGGTGATCGGCGATCTCTTTTCAGTTTGGTTCAAATCAAACTCCCGCAACTACGAGATGCTGAATCAATTTCTCGACAGCGAAGAGGGGCAGGAAGTCCGCGGCGGATGGTGGCCCCTCCTCGTCGTCATCACGATCATTGGCATCGTTGTGATTATTAATGTGGCGACCTGGCTCTTTGTGATCGGCTTCTGGTATTACCTGTTGCGTCAAGGCCTCAGTAACACCGCGACTGGCTAGCGAGACAGACCGTATCCGCGATGGACACCCTCTACATCGAGTCGGCGATTCGCGACCACCCGCGAGTCGCCCGAATTTCGTCGCGTTATCCCAGCGCCGAAAAGATCGAGTGCGAGCGGTATGGCGAAGTGTTTAATCCTTCCGGGCAGAATTTCCGAATTCAGAAGCAAAATCCTGCGCTGATCGTTGCTGAGAAGCACGGACGAGCGGTCATCCCGACACCGCTAGGATACACGATCGGCGCTGACCACGACTTTTATTTCAGCCATCTCCTGAACTGTCTTTACGACTGCCGCTATTGCTTTCTCCAGGGAATGTTTCGCTCGGCGAACTACGTTCACTTCGTAAACTACGAGCACTTCGAGCAGGGGATTGATGAGGCGAGAAGAGACTCTCCAGGCACGACCTGCTTCTTCTCGGGCTACGACTGTGATTCCCTTGCGCTCGAAAAGCTGACCGGCTTCGTCGCCCACTTCCTGCCGTTTTTTCGCGATCGTCCTGACGCCTGGCTCGAGCTACGGACCAAGTCGATCAGTGTCAGACCTCTGTTGAAAGAAGAACCGATCCCAAATGTGATTGTCGCCTACACGCTATCTCCCACTCCGATCGCCGAGGCAGTTGAAAATGGGGCTCCTCCAGTAGCGAAGCGTCTCGAGCGACTCGCTGCATTGGCAGAGGCTGGCTGGCAAGTTGGACTGCGGCTCGATCCACTGATTCCCTGGCCCGGGTTCGCTGATCTCTACAGCGATTTCATCGAGAGCCTATTTGAGATAGTCTCTCCGAGCGCGATCCACTCCGTGACCACCGGCCCGATGCGCTTTCCCAAATCGATGCATGATCGGATTGTGAAGCTCTACCCCCGTGACCCCCTCTTCGCGCTCGCTGAGATGACGCTTCGCGAGGGGCAGATGTCCTACCCCGCAGACGTAGAAGAGACCCTCGTCTCGGAAATCGTCGGCAAGCTTGCGGAATATCTTCCGGCTCAGAAAATTTTCCGACAGGGCTGACTCGCTATTTCCGAGCGAGCCTCACGAACAGGAATATACCGAGCGCTACTAGCAGAATGTTAGGAATCCAGACGAGCAAGTGCGGCTGTCGCTCGATCTGGTCTTGCTGCAGCTGAAAGGTCGTCAGCATCACATAGTAGATCACCGCAATGATCATCGCGATCACGAAGCCCGCGGTGCTCTCTCGTCGCTGCGCCGTGATGCCGAGCGGAACTCCTATCAGAGCGAACGCGATACAGGAAACGGAAAAGGCGAGCCTTGAGCTCAGTTGGGTCGTGTAGATCGCCTGCCACCGGGGCTCGAGGGTGTCGTCCTGCACTTTGTCAAAAAGCCGCCGCAGGCTGATGTTCTCCGGCTGATCGCCGACGTCCTCGTTTCCACCTCCGAGACTGGGCAGAGGGAAGCCGAGATCGGCCTGGGTCATGTAGCCTGGCTGACTGCTGTCGATCAGATTTCCTTCCTTGCCCTTGATGATGAAACTGAGGTCATCCATCGAAAAGATGATTTCCGGCACTTCGGCATCGAGCACGGCATCCACCTTGGCCGCCCTCGCGATCGCGAGAGTGTCGGGCACATCGTCGACCAACTTCACAATCTGCAGTCCACGCAAGGTATCTCCGTCTTTGTGAGCATAGATGAGATGGTCATCCAGATCTGTCATCACCTGGCGGTCAGGAAATATCGTCATCGGTTCAGCCTGGAGCCGGTTGATCAGTTTATCCTTGAGCCCCTCCATCTCCGTCTTCGCAAAAGGAGTCACGGAAAGATTGAACCACCCACAAATCCCGGTGAACAAGATCGCGATGAGCCAGACCGGAAGGCAAATCCGCCCGAGATTCTGGCCCGCCATTCGCATGGAGACGAATTCGCTGTCTGCCGAGAGCCTCCCAAAGGTCAGTAGAATCGACATCAAAAAGGAAAACGGGATCGCCAGGCTCAGCGATATCGGGATCACCAGCGCGACAAAACGAGCGACAAAGCCGAGACTCAGCTCGGGGCGTTTCGCCAACTCCCGCAAAATCTCTTTGAAGACATTCCCGAGGATCAAAATGATCATGATCACCGCGATGGAGTAAAGCGACGAGATCAAGATCTGCTTGGCAATGTAGCGATCGAGGATTCGCATGCAGGAGTTTGGGAAGGGTCGCTGGAAAGAACTGTGCAACCGCTCGCGGAGAAAAAGTCGAGCCAATGTCGATAATCAGCAAGCTTGAAATGAGCCGACGTCACGAGGAGTTCAGTCCCCTGATCTGATGTAGTCGAGGATCCGAATAAACGATTGCCCGCGATTTTTCATGTCGGGGAATTGTTCCTGCTGATCCCTCCAAAGCTTCCCAATCTCGGCTCGCTGCTCTGGTGTGAGCGTCTCCAGCTCCGAGTCAACAAAGGTCTGATGTCCTGACCCGCCAGGGTAGTACTGTGGCAAAGGCCTCTGGG
>JBCCBR010000509.1:0-2918 GCA_039033935.1 Verrucomicrobiota bacterium | reverse complement strand
CGAAGATGGAGTCAGGCATTGGGGCAAAGATCTCGGAGCGGAATGGCGCAAGAAGGGAGGCGGACTGCATCACGATCGTCAGCTGAAAATTGTCGCCGTCGATCTGACAACAGCCGAGGTCGAGCCGATCGCTGACCTCACTGCCCTGCTACCTGATCTCGTGGCTGATCCCCAAAGCGTCGGGACCGGAGCGATCGACGTCCCTGAGGTGATCGTCGACGCGGACGGTAACCCCTGGATCTTTTTCCGATTCTGTCTTTTCAAAAGTCCTGGCTATTGGCAAATCGCCTTTTCAAAACTGAATCGAGAGACCGGTAGCTGGACGACCCCGGAAGTTCTCAGCAACAGCAACTTTTGCCTCGACCGGCGCTGCGCGGTCGGTCTCAGCCCCTCCGACGGCAGCATCTTCGTCGCCTACCCCGGCGACGGACGCCGCAACAAACAAGCGGGCGATTCAGCGATTTTCCTCGCCCGACTCGACCCAGAAATGGAGCGCCGCGAGATCGGGCCGATGCCTTTCGATTTGCTTCAGGAAGCGCCTTCGCTGCTGGAGCGATACAACGACACACCCGAGCGGGAGCGCGACGATGTCCACCACTGGGAATCACAAAATGAGCGATATCGTCTCGTCTGGGGCGACGTCCACCGCCACACCGATTTCTCGAATTGCCGCACGACCGACGATGGCTGCATCGTCGAGCATTTTCGCTACGCAATCGAAGCCGGTGGACTCGACTTTCTCGGCACCTCCGACCACACCGAAATCGGAAAGCGATACACCGCCTACGAGTGGTGGCAGACTCAGAAACTAGCCGACGTCTTTCACAATCCCGGCGCCTTTGTTTCGGTCTACGCCTACGAGCGGGAGCAGAAGTATCCCTACGGCCATCGCAATGTGCTATTCCTCGAGCGCGGTGGGCCGATTATCTATATCAAAAGGAAAAACTACTCGGCTTTCACCACAGGGGCACTTCCCCTCCCCCCGCCTGCCGGTGAGATCCTCGGAGACATTCCTCCACAACATCTCTGGGATCTCCTCCGGGCTCATGGGCAACGTGCGATCACGATCGAGCACACCTCGGCCGGCAACATGGGGACTGACTGGACCCAATACGAGGCACTCGATTCGGAGTTCGAAAATGTGCTCGAGCTGTTTCAGGGCTCACGCGAAAGCAGCGAAGGCCAGGGTGCGCCTCAGCCTCCCATCGTCGTTGGCGGGCCGCAGGTCTCCCAGTTCGGAGCGCAGGCCGCCAAAGGGACCTGGCAGGTCTCGCTCGCGCTGGGGCATCAGCTCGGAGCTTTCGCCAGTTCAGACCACCGCTCGACCAATCTTTCCTATGGAGGAGTCTATGTTAAAGAGTTTACCCGCGAAGGACTCTTCGACGCGATCGATGCTCGCCGGACGATTGCGGCGACTGACAAAATCTATCTCGAATTTTCCTGCAATGGTCGGCTGATGGGAGAAGAAATCGCAATCGAGAATGATCCGGAATTTCGCATGTCCGTTGACGGGACGGCTCCGATCCAACGGGTCACCTTGATCCGGAATGAAGAGGATTACCGCATCTTCGAACCGGAAAGCAAAGCGACAAGCTGGGAGATGACGTTGACCGACGAAGACCTTCCCAACGGAGAATACCGCTACTACTTCCGCGTCGAGCAGACGGATGGCAACATGGGCTGGACCTCGCCGATCTGGGTGAATCAGCAGTAACGGTCCGAGGTAGGAAAAGCCAAACCGCTCGGGGGCGCTCACTTCAACCGCTTCCGCAGTTCAGGGGCGAAATGGGTCAGACGGAGGTCAAAGTCGCGGAGCAGCCTTTCGCGATCGAGCCAGGCTGGAGGACACTCGGACGGACCTTCCAGAACAGGCAACGCCCACATTTCCGAGATCTCAGCCTCGTAGCGCTCCAGCTTTTGCAGGTCCTTCATCGGCGGTGCCCCGAGCGCTCGAGTCAGGCGAGCTTCGAGCCCCTGCCAATGGACCAGAGCTGGTGCCAAATCCCAGACCTGAATCCAACCTCGCGTGAGGAGACGATCATAATGGAGCTGAGCATCAGCGAGAGTCTCCTCATAGCCGGCCTCGCTTGCTCCTGAAAGGATCCCTCCGACCGTCTCGACGACGGATAGGATTTTCCTGAGCACGGCAGTCATCGCGATCGCCGTGTCCCACAGATCGGCGCTGCCCGACTCAAGGACACTCTCCCAAGCCTCCAACGTGAGCGGAGCCTCGTTCTCAGTCTCAAGCGCTTCGCAGATCAGACGATCAATCCACGCCACACGGATCCCTTCTTCGGCACGTCCGAGCTGATCGAGCAGCCAAGTCTCGCTCGGAACCAATCGAGGGTCGCCACTGACCAGATTGGATTTCGGCTGTTGCGGAGCGACAGACGTTTTGCCTCCGGCGCGCGGCGGATCGCCAAAAGCCGTTGCGAGTGAGCCGAAGCCATCTCGTGTCGCAGAGCGCGATGACTTTGCGCCAGTCTGAGCCCTCGGCGAGCGAGCTGTCTCATTTTTCCGAGGCTTCGAAAACACAGCGGCCTCAAGCCGACTCACCTGTTGCGACTCGGCAGCCCGAAACAGTCTTGCCAGGGCAAGCCGGTGCAGAAAGTCGGCCGCAACCCGATCGGAAAAGAGGCGCATCGATACCGTTCCATCCGGAGCCGGGAAAAGACGCGGAAAACCAGCGGTGCGCCGATCGAGATCGACCCGCTCCGGAATTTTTCCAAAGCTCCACGAGGTCAGTCCGGTCTTTTCGTATTTGCCCTTGGCGAGAGATCCAAAGCGATTTTCAACTGCTGATGCGAGATGCTCCTGCAATGCCAGCAAGTCGCGCCCTTCCCCCGCGATTTTATCTTCGTCGTCGACCACTTGAAAATTCATTCGCAGGTAGTCGGCAAGTCGTTCGACTTCGAAGT
>JBCCBR010000508.1:0-2920 GCA_039033935.1 Verrucomicrobiota bacterium | reverse complement strand
TGGGTGTCTTGACTGGAGCTTCGAGAGCAAGGGTCGTCATGTTGGTGGTTCGGGGTTGGTTGGAATAAAAAAAGAACCGCACTACTGATCCCGACCGCTCTGATCGAGCGCCCCCTTCCGAGCGCGAATCACTTCGATTCGCTTGGCAAGTGGCTGCTGAGCACGAATGGCTTGCCGGATTTTTCGGATGCGAGCGTCGAGCGGGAGGCGGGACATGAGAGAACTGGAAGAGTTTTGGAAGACCCCCTGTCAAACGGCAGTCGCTGAGCGAGAGAGCGAATTCTGCGTAGGTGTTTGAGGAGCCATCGTGCGAAAAAAAGGAGTCTCTTGCTTGGGGAGACGGACAGGGTTCTTAGTTGATGCAAAATAATCCGAAGTTTCTTTCGTCAGACTTTTATGAATCAACTCGATCCAGCCACGGCACCACCTGACGCGGTCCAGGAATTCTCTCGCCCGGAGGATTCCGAAACTGCTCTCGGAGCGCGGGAGCAGAGGCGATTTTGCTATCGCCTGATCAGGAGTGTTGCGGGTCAACTCGGTTGGAAATACCGGCTGTGGATTCCCTTCGCGGTGATTCTTTCGGCGGTGCATCTCCTTCCGCCCCGATTCCTCCAGTTCTTCACAGAGGGATCCCAGCGGCTCACCGAGGTCAACGCTGCCGATTTTTTGAAGTGGCTTCTGCTCTTCGGTATCGCAGTCGCGATCTGCCAGCTGGTCGCTCTCGTCATTGAGAGCATTCTCAGCGAGTGGCTCAGGCTTCGGGTCGGAATGGGGCTCAAGCAGGATGCCGTCGACAGTCTCAACCAGACGAGGATCGAGACACTCGATACCGCCGAGCGGGGTGACTGGATGACTCGCATGACAGGCGACCTTTACAATGCCGAGGAGTTTATGACCCAATCGCTCCCCGAACAGATCACCAACGCAACCCTGCTGCTCGGGGTTGCCGGTCTGTTTTTCTACCACAGTGGACCGGTTGCGGTGGTTCCCATTCTTGCGGCCGGTTTACTGGCATGGGTCAATATTGTCGTACAACGCAAAATGGCGCCGACCCTCGGAGCCGCTCGCGAGCTTGAGGGCGGCGTCTTTCAGAGCATGATCGAGACTTTCGAAGGTCTCCGCACGATTCGCAGCTACGGAGGCGAGCGACACACCTCTCGCCGGATCAACTCGCAGTTGCAGGATCTCTTTCGCGCTGGAATGTCGATTACCAAATCAATGGCAGGGCTTGTTGGAACCACCCAGTTCATGAGCCAGCTCGTCATAGTCGGCGTGCTCACTCTCGTCGCTTACCGAATCCGAGGCGAAGCGCTAACCGCGAGTGATGCGCTCGTTTATCCCTTTTACCTGAGTCTCTTTCTCGGGGCTGCCCAAGGATTGCTCTCCTCTGCCTACGACTGGAATCGATTCTTCATCGAAGGAGGGCGACTCGCCAGTTTGCTCTACGATGACACCAACAAAGAGGAGGATTCGAATCGGGTCTTTGGGGAACTCGAGAATGGAATTTGCAAGCTCCAAACCATGAGTGCCCATGGCCTCACGATCGCTTACGGCGAAAAGCCCCCGGTCATCGATGACTTCGACTTTCAACTTTCTCGAGGTGAGATCGTCGCATTGATGGGGCCATCGGGCTGCGGCAAATCCACCTTCCTCGAATGCTTCGCAGGTCTCCGTCGGCCCAATCGGGGCGACTTCCGCCTTTCGCTTTCGAGCCGCGAAGAATCTTTCAGCGCCGCACCGACTTTCGCATCTGCCTTCGTCGAGCAACAGCCCTACCTCTTTGTCGGGTCAGTCAGGGAAAACCTCACGATCGGGATGGACTCCGCCGATGAATCGATGATCTGGGAGGCTCTCGGCAAAGTTGGGTTGTCGGAAATAATTGAGTCCCGGGGAGGTCTTGAGGCTGTCCTCATGGATCGAGGCCGGAACCTCTCGGTTGGTCAGCAGTATCGACTCGCCCTCTGCCGCGCTCTAATCTCGGGGAGGCCTTTTCTCCTCATGGACGAGCCATTTGCGGCGCTGGATGACGAGTCAATCGAGCTGGTCTGCGCCGCGATACAAACTGCCCGCGACAGTGGTGCTGGCATCTGCCTGGTCACCCACCTGATCCCCGAACATCTCCACGCTGACAGAGTGGTCCAGTTAACTGAACCGGGGACGGAAGAACTACCTCATCCACCGATGCAATAGAGCGTCCCCGCCTCGCGGATAAGGACTCGGCCGCGATGTGGGGCCAGTGTCGCTCGGAAGATCCCGTCTGCTGCCGCCTCGTCGAGTTGATTCCGGGCAACGATTTCGAGAGTTTCGGCCGGTTTCACCACGATCACTTCACCGCCGAGGACGGACTGAAAATAGACCAGTCCGTTGGCGACGAGGGGAGCCGCTGCTATTTCGAGCGGCCGTCCGCCGTCTGCCTGCAGTCGCTCCGTGAAGTGAATCTTTCCCGTCTTCTTGTCGTAGCAGGTCAGAATCCCGGACATGCTCGAAACCAGCAGAAAATCGTCGACCAAGGCCGGCGAAGGAAGGTCGCGCCCACCCTTTCTCGGAGCGTGCCAGACGCGATGAGTCTTGGTGACTGTTCCCGATCCACCCGGCTTCACACAGTAAACATCTCCTGGTTTCCCATTGACGACATAGAGATGCTCTCCATCCCACTCCGGGATCGGAGCCCCTCTCCCATTGAAGCCTTCGCAGAACCACAATTCCCGGCCCGAGTCGACATCATAGCCTCGAACCCCGAACTCACCATTGAGGACGAACTCCCGGCGTTCGTCATACTCGATCAGGATCGGGGTGCTCCAACCACCGCGGGGCTTATCGTCCCGGTGGGTTTTCGTGGGCGCGGAGACCGTAGTTGTCGAACTCGCGGGCCCAACCGGTGAAGCGGGCGGGCAGCTCTTTGAGCTCTTCCTTCGGCACG